>CBFICO010000017.1:0-31733 GCA_965661115.1 Salibacteraceae bacterium | reverse complement strand
ATCAAGGTACCATGGATAAAATGGAAGCACACCAAAAAGGTTTGCTTCACCGTGCGTTCTCTGTTTTTGTAATCAATCCGTATGGAGAAATAATGTTGCAAAAAAGAGCTTCCAGCAAATACCACTCTCCAGGATTATGGACTAACACCTGTTGTTCTCATCAAAGATCAGGAGAGGAAACCAAAGATGCTGCTCATAGAAGATTGAAGGAAGAAATGGGAATTGATTGCCCTATGAGCGCTGCATTTGAGTTTATTTATCGAGCGGAGTTTGACAATGGTTTAGTAGAGCATGAATACGATCATGTGTTGATTGGAGAGTATAACGGGGTCGCAATTCCTAACCCAGAAGAAGTAGAAGATTGGGCATTTGTATCGATTGAAGAAATTGAAAAAGGAATAGCAGAAAACCCAGACCATTATACCCCATGGTTTAAAATTGCCTTTCCAAAAGTGAAAGAATATCTTTCGTGATATTTGCACTATGAAAGTAACCGTAAAACGGAAAGCACATTTTAACGCAGCGCACCGACTCTATCGTAAAGATTGGAGCGAGGAGAAGAACAATGAAATATTTGGGCTTTGCAGTAATCCGCATTACCACGGACACAATTATAATTTTTGGGTAGAAGTTACTGGAGATATAGATCCTGAGACCGGTTACGTTATCGATATGAAAATTTTGAAAGAGATAATCGATAAACAAGTATGTAAGTACTTAGACCACAAAAACCTAAATGAACAAGTTGAAGAGTTTCTTAGTTTGATTCCAACAGCGGAGTACATTGCAGTGGTGATTTACAATAGAATAAAACCACATTTAGATAGCAATCTTGACCTGAAAATCACACTTTTTGAAACAGAAAGAAATTGTGTGGAGTATGCAGGAGGTTGAAGTTATTTATAACACTTCTTTCCAGTTTTAAGCCATTGCCCCCAGTTTTTGTTGTAAGCATGCACATCGTTGGTTTTTTGATTGTTTTTGTAAACAGGTCGGCCTGTATTTTTCCATTCAAAAATTCCCCCGTATAAATTCGAGACATTTGTAAATCCGTTTTTTATGAGTTTTTCTGAAACCTTTTCGCTGCGGTAACCTACTGAACAGTAAACGATTATTTTCTGATCTTTCGGAGTTTTATCCAATGCAGATAAATCCAATTTATCGTATCCTACCCAAATTGCATTTTTTATGTGAGAGGTTTCGAACTCATTCTTTTCTCTACTATCTACAAAAAGGTTGTTTTCATTGGTATCTACCTCAGAAACACTTATTTCGGGCACAGTATGGCTTAATAAACCTTGAAGTTTTGCTGAGTATGCTCGGTCTTGAACCGATTGGGATTTTCCAATTTGAAAAACACCTAGTGCTAAAATGAATGTGAATAATCGAATCAAAATACTACTCTTTAATTAGCTTGCCTGTTTTAATCAATTTTTGATCCTCAAATATCTGATAATGGTACACGCCCGTTGTCAAGGAGGCGACATCAAGCTTGTTAATGGAAAAGGTACTTAAATCTTCCTTTAAAACTTCTTTTCCCATTGTATTATGAATACGTACACTGGGTGTATTAATCATTGCATTCTTAAAGTAAACGGTAAGCTCATTTTTAATTGGGTTAGGGTAGAGTAGAATGTCTTTATTAGAAACAGGCTCCGATACACTAACCGGAGGTTTTATTTCAGTGCAGGTTCCAAACATATTTTCATCAAGCCAAGTTAATCGATTTGTAAGCCATGTTTTTAAATGATTGAGTTCTTCTTCATAAGTATTTCCTACAAAATCATTGGGCCAAACGTATTTGCCCAGTATATCCCAACGTTCAAAATTTCGAACACGGGCCTCTTCAATTTGTACAGCGTTTTGGTCGATGAAGCGCATTAGGTTTTCAGTACTCCAGGAATCGGATCTCAGCTCTTTCCAACGGCATTTAATTTTACTCTGTATCTCTGGGTTTTCAGACAAAGCGACCACCCAATGAGGTCTTAATATTTTTTGTTTTGCCCATACATATGACCAGTTGTTTGGGTCTGGGTTTTGTCCAAAATCATAGTTTCCAAACGCTAAGTTTAAGTCCCACAGTGGTCCAAAATGAATTTTTCCACCTTTATCAGATCGGTGTTTGTGCATGTAAAAACTGAATTTGAAATTATCAATGTGTTTAAAAACTTCAGTAGCTAACCAGTAGTTTACCCATGAATCTACATCTATAAAATCGTTGTACTTATCAGTATTAGGGTCGTTTTCCATAGTCTGCTCAAAAAGGGTTACATAGTCTTGGAGATAAGTTTTTTTCGCTGGAACTAATTCGTCAGCATTTGGTTCTCTATATCGATAAAATGGTTTTGGCGCATAAGGCGATTCCCACCCTGTGCCAGGGCCAGCATCATTTCTGTCTACCGAAAAAATATACCCACCTGTAATGCCGAGTCCTGACACTGCATCAGGAGTTAATTCATCAATATTTACGCGGTATTTATCTCTTTTTATTTTTTCAGTAAGTACGTAAAGTCCTTCATAATTACCGTTTATTATAAGCTCACACCATCTTGTGCGTGGAGTATATTCTCCTGTGGATTCGCCAATATGATACGCCAGTACATTGCGCATTAATGTTTTGTCGCTGTAAGGGCCGTGTACAATCCAATCGTTTTCTCTAGGAAGTCCCAAAAGCAGCACGTTGTTATTCGAATCATTTTGTAACCGGGTTTCAAAACCGTAGTTTTTCTTAGGAAACTTTTGAGAAGAAGACCCTCTGGTTTCAATTGCAATCCTTCCATCGTAAGTTGTAAAAGGATCGGTTACTTTATTTCTGTTTCCTTTTCCGTTATCAATTATGCCCAATGTGGCTTTAATTTTTGGTTCATCAGGAATTGCTGTTCCACTAGTGTTTATAATCAGCAGGGGTAAATTGGAGGACGTTAAAGGTTTCGGAAACCAAGAAGGTGGAGGTCTATACCTAGAAACATTATCGGAACTTCCGATCATTAAAAAAAAAAGCGCTGACATATCTGAAGAAGAAAAACTCACATTGTGCACTTGAACGGTCAGTAAATTGTTCCCCAGTTTAAGCTGTTGCTGCCAATCTTTTTTATCTAACGTGTACAACTCAGGTTTTTTACCTTGATACATTTTCGCTTCTCTCGGAGTTGTTGCAGTATCGTTAAATCTTGGTCTTTGTTGCATGCTGGTGATATTGGTGCGAGCTATTTCAACTCCATTTAGGTACGCTACAAAGGCGTCGTCGTAATCGGCGCAGAGCGTAATTGCCTCAATAACCGCTGTATCCGTAAGGTTAAACTCTTTTCTAAGATATACTGAATAAGCGGGAGGGATAATGGTGTTGTCATCGTTATCATCGTAACCAAAACCACCTTTTCCTTGTTGCCATGCTTGATCGTTAAAACCCGTTGTGAACCAATTACCAGGTGGCTCAGCGTTTCCCACAAAATAGCGCCACGTATCTTGTGCGTCAACTACCATTTCCCAGCATTGCACGGACTGGCTATGAAGCAGATAGGGAAATAGCAGGACAAATGCTAATAGAATTCTATGCATTGCGTTGCTGTATTTGTCTGGGATGAAAATCTGTAATGGTTTGTCTTAAATATTGACGATCTAAATGCGTATAAATTTCAGTTGTTGTAATGGATTCGTGACCCAACATTTCTTGCACTGCGCGCAAATCTGCACCACCTTCAACCAAGTGGGTAGCAAACGAGTGGCGAAAAGTGTGCGGCGACACCACCTTATCTATTCCCGCTCGTTCCACCAAGTCTTTTACAATATTGAACACCATAACTCTCGACAATTTTGCTCCTCGTTTATTTAAAAAGACAAAATCCTCGTTTTTAGGTTGGATATTCAAGTGCACGCGTACCTCGTTGAGGTAAATAGAAATGTATTTTAACGCACTTGCGCCAATAGGTACCAATCGTTCTTTATCACCTTTACCAATAACCCTCACAAATCCTTCGTCGATATACAGGTTGCTAATTTTGAGTGTAAGCAATTCGGTTACACGCAAGCCACAACTGTACAAGGTTTCTATAATGGCTTTGTTTCTGGCTCCTTCTGGTTTACTTAGATCGATAGCAGCCTCTATAGCGTCAATTTCTTCTATGGACAAAGTAACTGGAAGTTTACGGCCAATTTTTGGAGCTTCAAGTAATTCGCACGGATCTGAAATAATGATTTCTTCTAAAAGTAGATAGTTGTAAAATGACTTAATACCACTAACAATTCGGGCTTGTGTGGTAGGGGATATGCTGAATTCGTTGAGCCACTGTAAAAAGTTGCGCAGATCATTCAGTTCTAGTTTTAAAATGCTTTTTGAATTCGGTACCGTATCAAGGTATTGGTACAATTTATTTACGTCAGCTAAATAGGCTTCTACAGAGTGTTTAGATAGCGACCTCTCTAACGTTAAATAGCGTTTGAAACCTTTTAATAATCCTGCGGCATCCATTAATCAAATAAAACCATAAACCCGCAATGTGCTACCTTTGAGGCATTATAAACGTTAACAAACAAATGAGGATACTTATTCTAAATGGCCCAAACCTTAACCTCTTAGGAAAACGCGAACCAGAAATTTACGGATCCACTTCATTTGAGGATTATTATAAAGAGCTGGAGCAAATGTTTCCGGAACTTGAGCTTGACTATTACCAGAGTAATGTTGAAGGGGAGTTGGTAAACAAATTACAAGAAGTTGGTTTTTCGATTGATGGAATTGTGTTTAACGCCGGTGGATACACGCACACTTCAGTTGCAATTGCAGATGCTATTGCGGCTATTGAAACTCCAGTAATTGAGGTGCATATTTCTAACGTTTACGCTCGTGAAGAGACTATACGCCATCAAAGCTTAATGGCTAAAAACTGTAAAGGTGTTGTTGCTGGTTTTGGTTTAAAAAGTTACGAGTTGGCGCTGCGTAGTTTCTGAAAAATTTAGGATTGAATTAATATAGCCGATTGAGTACTGAATTCCTTTTCGCCGAATAATTTTAAACAGATATTTCAAATTATTTCTCGACATATTCCAGTGCATTTTTTGCAAGCACTCTCCAATCCTCGTGGTATTCAAACGGCACCTGTAACCAATCTTTCATCGTTCTGTTATTGCCAGACGGATCCCAATTAACTACCCCCTGATATTTTTCTAATGCTTTAAATATTTGTTCAGTGCCAATTTTGAATACCATTTGATCTTTATAAAATGTGCAAAATGCCTTGCCGTTAATTTTAGACAGGGTTTTCCAAACATATTGCTATGTCTGGTTTGGTGCATAACTGCAAATTCGTTGCCGATAGTATCGTAGAGTTTTTTCTCCATTGATTTGATTTTTAGCAATTGTCGAAGGTAGTATCTTAATTTAAAGAGACTCAAAACAATAAAAGCAACTGAAGGGTGCTTTTATTATCTCCATAAATTATCTGTTATGCTTTAGTCTCTTTGGTTTTACAAGTGCTTATTCCAAATGGCATATATAACGGACAGAAACTTATAAAACTAGTTAGGACAAATATTGCAGCTAAAACCATAAGCACAATCCCTATTGTTCCTGGAATCATTTCAGTGAAGTATAAACCAGCAATAATTAGCGCGACTACTATTCTAATTACTATATCGGCAGAGCCCATATTTTTTTCATAATTCAAATTTTAGGTGAACGTTTATTTGTGTCAAATATCTGAAATTGAGTTTGTTAAATTTATGATATTCATCACAGATTTTATCAAGCGAAATGGATTATCAATTAAAGGCGATTAAACCTTGACCATCCACACGGTTATTATGTAATATCTTTTAATAAAGAATAAGGGTCACAGAACAATTAAATACATTTGTTTATGAAAAAGTAAATATAACATGAGAAAATCACTGGTTTATATCGGGCTAATTACTCTTTTGGGTTGCTCAACAGAAAATATTGAGTCCCAAAAAAATAAGTTCACTTCAGACGTAGAAAATGTCCCAAGAGGAAAGAATAATGTCGTCTATAAATGGGGGAAAATAGCTCTTGAGGGCACCGCATACGATACCGAACGATTTAAACCAAGACCAACTATAACATCTAGATATTTAGGTCTTATAATGACCGCCATGTTTGATACATGGACCCGATTTGATGATAAGGCGACCCCAGCAATAGCAAAAGGAATAGAACGTGTTCCAACTGAATCAAGGTCATTAGCCAATAAACGAGAAGCAATTAGTTATGCTGCTTATCGAGCAATGAATGAATATTATTTTTCTGATTCTCTTATTTGGAAAAAACGAATGCAGGAAATGGGCTACGACCCAACAAATAATTCCTTGGATCCAGCCACTGCTGCTGGACTTGGTAATTTGGTTGCACAAACAATTATCGATGCGCGAAAAAGTGATGGTAGCAATCAGTATGGAGAATTAACTAATGGTATGGCTTACAAGGATTATACTGGGTATGAACCAGTAAATCCGCCAGACGACAATACCGATATTAACCGTTGGCAGCCTAAATATTTCAGTGATGGTCAAGGAGGAAAGTATGCCCCGAGTTGCCTAACTCCTTACTGGCAAAAAGTAAAACCTTTGTTGTTAGATTCAGCTAACCAGTTTCGACCTGGGCCTCCACCATATTACGGCTCAGAACTGTTGAAGAAAGAAGTACAAGAGGTTGTCGATTTACAAGCCAACCTTACTGATGAGCAAAGAGCTTTAGTTGAGTTCATGCGAGATGGACCTCAATCGGTTCAACAAGGTGGACATTGGTTACTTTTTGCTCAAGAAGTTTCTATTAGAGATAATCATACTTTAGACGAAGATGTTAAGATGTATTTCTTAGTAGAGAGTGTAGCAATGGATGGGTTTATTGCCAACTGGGACTCAAAAATGTTTTACGATTATGCTAGACCTTACGCCTTAGTTCATGAACAGTTTAAGGGTAAAACCATTAAAGGTTGGGCTGGCGAAGTAGAGGGATGGAAAGACGAAATTCCAGGAGAAATGTGGCGACCTTATTCTCCTGCTGTTTTCCTTTGCCCACCATTTCCTAGCTATGCATCTGGGCATAGTACCATTAGTGGTGGTTGTGCCGAAGCATTGCGCTTGTTTAAAGGAAGCGACGAGTTTGGCTCAAGCGTTAATTTGGTACCTGGTATTATGACCGAACCAAACAACTTTGGAGATACGGTTACTTTACATTTTCCAACATTTACCGAAGCAGCTGAAATGGCTGGAATGTCAAGGGTATTGGGTGGATATCACATACAGGCAGATAACGTAGCCGGATTGGAATTAGGAAGACAGGTTGCTAGACATAATTTTGCTGAGTATAAAAAGTTGCTGGGGGAGTAGGTTAATTACAAGCAATTATTGTGTTATCCTGAAAATTATATAAGCACTGTATTCAGTATTATAATTTTCTAAGACCAAAAGGTGTTTTGGTTTCAAAAAGCAATTCCTCTTGAGTTACGGGATGCGTAAACCGAATTTTTTGAGCGTGCAGATGTAATCTTTCTGTGCGATTGCCGTACAAATTGTCACCAACAATTGGCGCATGAAGTCCTAGTTTGTGAGCGCAATGAACCCTCAGTTGGTGTGATCGGCCTGTGATGGGTTTCAATTCGATTAAAGTATGTTTTGCATTTTTATCTATTACGTTGAATTCAGTGACCGCATTTTTACCATATTTAAAATCGACTTTTTGCATAGGTCTGTGGTTTATGTCCAAAATTAATGGCAAATCAATTTTACCACATTGCTCAGAAACTTCACCATCTAATAGAGCTACATAGGTTTTTTGAATACTTCTTTCTAAAAACTGCTGCTGTAAAGTTTTATGCACCTCTTTCTTGAGTGTTACAATCATAATTCCCGAAGTATCTTGGTCTAAGCGGTGCACAATCAAAGGTCCAGTTGCATATAGATAGCTTTTCTGAATCCGAGTTTGAACGGAATCGAGAATAGTTTTGCCCGGAACAGAAAGCAAGCCTTCCGGTTTGTTAATTACCACTAGGTATTCATCTGTATACAATAATTCCAATTGCTTATTGGCTCCGTAATTTTTTAGTAGCGGATTGGGTTCTACGGCAATACCCTCGAGCATAAATTTCAGAATTGGTTCGCATTTTCGTTTGCAAGCAGGGTAGAACTTACCGTGTTCTCGTATTTCAGAATTAGGTGAAGGTCCCCACCAAAACTCCGCCAATGCAATGGGGGTTAGGTTATTTTTAAATGCATAATGAAAAAGTTTAGGGGCAGCACACTCCCCAGCACCAGCAGGAGGGTCTTCAACGCCAAAATCATTAAATACCATTTTTACATCCTTGGTTTTACCCTGAGCGTTGTAAAATATAAAGGCCTTAAAAATTTCGTCTTGCAGTTCAGCCGATTTGCTTTTGCGCAATTTTTTGAGCTTGTTTATTTTCTCCACATACTCATCAAAAGTTTGCTGAGCTTTCTCCAGTTTAAGGTTTTCTGCTCGGGTAAACCTTCTGAGGTCCATTCCAGCATGGGTACTCTGTTGCGCTAATTCATTCAATAATTTTTCTCTTTCTATAGTTGGAAGATCAAGCGCTTTTTTACGGATCTGGTCACGCGCAGCTTTGGCTTTTTTTGCCTCCTGTTTTTTAGCCAGAATAGCTGCTTTTGCTTCTTTTTCAATCTTGTGCAAGTTATCTTTTGCCCTAATGTATCTGGAGCTTTGTTGAATTTTATTGATCTCAGCGCTAATAGCGTTAATCCCCGCCATTTCTTTAAATTCATCTCCCTTTGGTAGTTGGTAAACTGAAGGTACAAAAGGAATTATATGGAGTGCTGCCTGATACTCACCCGAGTAAGCCGATAAGTAGGTTAAACGACCTTCTTTATCCTTTACTACCAATATACCAAACATGCGCCCTTTACTTTCGGTGATTAGCCAAGCGGTTTTCAGTTTTAACTGATCTTGGAGCTGTTTTGCAGCTTTTTGTGCTACGCTGCTAGGCGTGTAAAAATGTGGATAATCCAGCGTTTCTGGAATTTCGTGATTGCTATCAGGTGATAAGTAAACGATTTGTGAGCGACTCAAATTATTGAGATATACCTTCGAGAGTTTATAATTGTTTCAATGAGTTTTCCCAACGAAAATAGGGAGAAGTAAGCTTAACCTAATGTCTTCTTTTTCTATTCCTTCTATTTCTCTTTTTGTCCCCTTTAATTATCACCACAGAACCTGTTAAAATACTGAGGTTTTCTTTTAGTTTGACAGAGAGAAACCCGTTATGAAAGTCTTTTTCAGTTAAATGCACTATGCGATTGTCATAGCCAACCATGTACAGCTGAATGGTAACTGTATCTTTTTTTAGATTATCTGGAATCTGTAATTCGAAATTCCCGTCAAAATCTGTAGTTGTACCATTTGTTGAGTTTGCAATAAGTATGTTCACAAACGGAAGCGGTTCATTGGTTGCATCGCTGCTCACATTACCTTTTATCCGATTAAGGGTAGAGTCACCTTTTGATTGCAAATTTGGAGTTGAGTTACTATCAAACTCGGTCTGAACTGCGCTTGGTGATAGTAAAAAGTTGTTTATTTCAGAAGCTTCACTATTCAATCCATAGAAGTTTAAGGTTGCTAGAGCCAACGACTTATAAGACGTTAATTGTAAGTCTTTTGAAGGTGTGTGAATGAAATAATTCTTGTTTAATTGCTTTTCACTAAGCCGGACGCATTTATAACCGTCTTCCAATAATTGTAGAATTTCAAAGTCACTTTTACCTATTAGGCTAGTAACATTTTTGGAGCATTTGGAACAAAATTTTTCCGTGTTGAATCCTTCAAGGTCGTTCTATTTTGATTACAAGAGTAGGTGAGTTTTAACCTTACTTTTTCCTTTTTCATCCTGGTGCGTTTTTAGTGTTTATACCAAGGATGCATATTGTTTCAAAATTCCATAAATCTTGTTTGTTTACAAGTCATAGTAATTTGCAATTTTTGATCAAATTGCAAGCTAAGAAGTGTAAACAATATTTATCTAACTCTATCCTGACCCATAAAAACAAAACCCATTCCTGCGCCACAAGAAGGGGTTTTAAGAATAAACATTTTCTGAGGTGCTTACTTAAACCGATCCAAAAACTCAGCTGCATTTTTAGTGACCGCAGCTCGCATTTCTTCGGTAAGACCATGGTGGCAAGCTAGAAGTACACCGCCGCGCATTACGTGATCAGTGTGAGGAGCACCACCTTCTGCAATCTTAAAATCAACGGTTTTAAAAAGTGGTTGTCTGGCAACGTTTCCTGTAAATACCGTTCGTGTTTGAATGTTGCGTTTCTCCATAAAAATCTGAAACTCTCTTCTGGTAAAAGGTGCGCTATCTTTAATCGTTATGGCAAATGCCAACCAACCTGTTCTTGAGTTTGGAAATTGCTTTGGTAGAATAAACCAATCTTCGTATTGCTTAAAGAAATTGGTCATGTACTCAAAGTTCTTTTCGCGTTCGGTTATGTTATGGTCTAGTTTGCCTAACTGCACTAAGCCAAAAGCTGCTCCCATTTCAGAAGGTTCCAAGTTGTAGCCTAACGCTTCAAACACAAACTTGGCATCATATTCCATGCCATCAACCTTTACGTTAAAACGGTTTTCAATTTTTTCTGATTCCACGAATAAGGAAGAAGAACGTCCCCAGCTTCTTAGCAAACGAGCTCTATCGTTTAATGCTGGATCGTTTACGCACAACATACCTCCGTTTCCAGCGGCGTTAATTACGTGCGACCCATAAAAACTAGTTATCGAAATATCGGAATGTTTTCCGGAGCTTTCGCCGTTAATGGTTCCACCCAGCGTATCTGCAGAATCTTCAATTATTTTTAGATTGTGTTTTTTGGCAAGGGCAGCAAGTTTGTCCCAATTTGGTAGGTTTCCAATTAAGTTAGGAATGATAAGCGCCGAGGTTTTGTCGGTAATCATTTCTTCTACCTTATCGGCATCTATACAGTAGGAGCCAGGCTCAACATCTACCAAAACTGGAATTAATCCGTTTTTTATTTGAGGTGCTACAGTAGTGGCAAAAGTTAGGGCAGGGGTAATTACTTCTGAACCTTTTGGTAAGTCTAGAATTTCAACCGCCAAATACAAGGCCGAAGAACCTGAATTTACCATGATGCCGTATTTTTTATCAAAAAGTTTGGCAACACGTTCTTCCATTTCTCTAACGTGCTTACCCATTTGGGTTGACGTTCTAAGTACATTAGTTACTGCTGAAATTTCTTCTTCTCCGTGCACGGTGCAACCGTAAGGAACATGTATGTTTTCCATATTTTTTTCTGAATGAGAACGCGAATTTACGTTTGTTTCCTACTTATACAATTAACTCAGGATTTCTTTCATGAAATCGTCCACATTTGTGAAAATAAAGTGAGGGTACTCACTTAAAAACTTAGCACTTATCAACCCGCCATTAAGTGGCCTTTTTGCTGGTGGATTAAAGGTTTCAGTATCTACAGGCTCTACAGACATTTTGTGATTAGGGAAGTAAGACAACACACGCTCAGCCAATTGTACTCGATTTAAATAATCGGTTGAAGCAATATTGTACACGCCACTTTTTTTATCTGACATAAGTAAATACAGTGCTTTAGCGATATCGGCGGCATTTACTGGAGTAGCATATTGGTCAAAAGGTAGTTTTAGGTTATCGTCCTTGCCTGCCTTTACGTTATCTACCAATCGCATTACAAAGTTTTTATTGCGCAGTTCTTTTCCGTAAACATTGGTAATTCTCAGTATTAAACTTTCGGGTAATTCCTGGGCTACTAGTTGCTCGGCCTCTAACTTATGTCGTCCATAAATATTTACCGGATTGGGTTCAACATCTTCTGTGTAAGGGCCATCAGCTCCATCAAATATGTAATCGGTTCCAATAAAAACTAATTTCGAGTTGCATTGCTTGGCAATATCAATGAGGTTTTTGGTCGATTGCACCGTTTTTTCATAGCTTTCTTCCTCGTGCTGCTCGCAATAATCTACCCAAGTTAGCGCCCCACAATGCAAAATATAGTCGGGGTTAAATCCAATTACATCATAATTAGATGGATTGTTTAAGTCGAGGGTGTTAAATGGTACTGTTTGCTCTGTTTCAAAAGAAAAATGAGAACCTACAGTTTCTATTCCTTTTGATTTAAAATAAGAGATGCAGTTTCCTCCAACTAATCCCGAAGCTCCTGAAATAAATACTTTCATGTGTAATTATTAGTCCATCAAACTAGGCCGCCATTCTGTTCCGATAGCTATCGTAATGATTCAGAATCTATAACAAGCTACAGATTCTGGTAGAGTTTATCTCAACTAAAGTTGAGATGGAAATAACGCATTCGGTTGACGGTTATCAATACACGAATTTAATTGAACCAAATGGCTCTTAAACGTGTTGATAAAAGGAATATCAAAGAATTATCAAGAAATTTTAAAAAGAACCAAAAAGTTGTATAATTGCAAGGTAAGCCTAAACTCTAGGCAACGAAACCCGAAATATTCATTACGGTTTAGTTTTTCAAAAACAATTGATTTTTTACAAATACCACACACTTAATTACACATCATATGTATGATATGAAAGCACTGGGAGAAAAACTCCTAGACGAACTAAAAACCATTGCCAAAGAAGTAGGCGTTGAAAAATACGAACGCCTTAAAAAGCAAGACCTTATTTACAAAATTTTAGATACGCAAGCAGAGAACATTACCAAAAATGCTCCTGCTGGCGATATTGAGGATAAACCAAAAAGAACCAGAAGACCAAGAGCTCAAAAGGTAGAAAAAACTGCTGATAAGCCTTCTCCAGAAAAGAACGAAGAAAAAGTTGCTGAAAAACCAGCTGCAAAAAAAGAAGAGGCACCTAAAAAAGAAGCTCCAAAGAAAGACGAGCAGAAAAAAGATGACTCTGCTGGGGATAAGCGAAACAACAACAACGATCGCAGAAACAACGACAGACGTAATAACAATAACGATCGTAGAAACGATAACCGAAATAACCGCAACAACGACAACAGAGGAAATCGAAGCGGTAATCAGCCTAGGCAAGATAAACCTCAAGAACCTCAGTACGATTTTGGCGAATTAGTTGAAGCGGAAGGCGTGCTTGAAATGATGAACGATGGTTACGGTTTTATGCGTTCTAGTGATTTTAACTATCATTCTTCACCAGACGATGTATATGTTTCTCAGTCTCAAATCAAATTATTTGGTTTAAAGACTGGAGATACCATCAGAGGTGCAGTTCGTCCGCCTAAAGAAGGGGAGAAGTATTTCCCGCTAGTCAAGGTGGACAAAGTAAACGGCAGAAACGCAAACGACATTAGAGACCGTGTTCCTTTTGAGTATTTGACGCCATTACACCCAGAAGAAAAGCTTACACTTACAGGTCATGCAAAAGAGAATATTTCTACCCGTGTTATGGACTTATTTGCTCCGGTTGGTAAGGGTCAGCGTGGGTTGATTGTAGCGCAACCAAAAACGGGTAAAACCATGTTGTTAAAAGATGTAGCCAATGCAATTGCTGCAAATCATCCAGAGGTGTATTTATTGGTTTTATTGATTGATGAACGTCCGGAGGAAGTAACTGACATGAAACGTAGCGTAAACGCTGAAGTGGTTGCCAGTACTTTTGATGAGCCAGCTGATAAACACGTTAAAGTAGCAAACATCGTTCTAGAAAAAGCTAAAAGAATGGTGGAATGTGGTCACGATGTAGTGATTCTGTTAGATTCTATTACGCGTTTGGCAAGAGCATACAACACAGTTGCGCCAGGTTCTGGAAAAGTACTAACAGGTGGGGTTGATGCTCATGCTCTGCACAAGCCAAAACGTTTCTTTGGTGCAGCTAGAAACATTGAAAATGGAGGTTCGCTTACCATAATTGCAACAGCACTTACCGAAACGGGTTCTAAGATGGACGAAGTAATCTTTGAAGAATTTAAAGGAACGGGTAACATGGAACTGCAGTTGGATAGAAACATTGCAAATCGCAGAGTTTATCCAGCAATAGACTTGGTAGCTTCAAGTACACGTAGAGATGAGTTATTATTAGATACTGCTATGCAACAGCGTATTTGGATTCTAAGAAAGCACTTGTCTGACATGAACCCAGTTGAAGCAATGGAATTTTTGAAAAACAAAATGAGAGGAACCCGAAGCAATGAGGAGTTCTTAATCTCAATGAATGGATAAAATTAAAGGTCGCGCATGCGACCTTTTTTTTTGATACAGAACGTCATTCCCGTGTAAACGGGAATCTCAAGTTTTAAATTGGTAACGATCTCAATCCATAACATGAACTCACCCACATTATTTGCATTATCCTTCGCTATAACAGGCATGAGCACGCGTGTATTGGTATTTGCAATGGATTGGGAGAGCTCGGTTAGCACACAGTTGTATTTCTTGTTTTTGTTGTTAGCAATCTTTTTTGGAATAAGAGCTTCGTTTTTGCAAAATCCTCAGCAAACATTTGGTCAATTATTCAAAGTGGGTGCACGTGCAAGTGCTTTTTTTTCCATAATAGTTGGTGGGTTTACTTATATATTCTACAAGTTTTTCGATACAACTTTTTTTATAGGTTTAATAGAAGCACGGCTAGATGAAGCTAGATCAAAAGGCTATTCATTAGAGGATATTGAGAAAATGACAGGAAACTTAGAGTCAGCTTTTAGCTTAGGCTTATACGTTCCTTTAACTATTTTTCTATTTACCCTTTTAGGGATGAGCTACAGTCTTTTGGTAGCCCTGATTTTTAAGAAGGTACCCATGCTTAAGAAGGGATTTTGAGGTAGTTAGTAGTTAATGGACCTGCCACCTGTTTCCTGAAACTTGCATTCTAAATCTCGTATCCATCATCTTGCATCCTGCCACTTCAATCCTGAATCCTCTACTACGGCCTACCCAATCAAATCCTCAGCTAGCTCATTGTAATCTATACCGTCAAAGTTTCCGGAACTCATAAGCAAGAGGTTCTTATTCTTCCAATCTTGACCTTTTAAATAGTCAACAATTTCAGAAGAATCGGTAAAAACTAATAAGTTTTCTTGATTAAAACCTTGTGCCACCATTTCTATAGAAATAGGTGCAAGCTTTTTGTGTGCTAATGTTTGCGGACTGTAGTATACAATTGCGGTATCTGCGGTTTTCATAGCGCCGTCGTAATGCGACAAAAACTCTTTACTCAAAGAACTGAAGGTATGCAGCTCCATACAAGCTACCAATTGCCTTTCTGGATATTGATTTTTCATGGCAGCAGTTGTTGCTTTTAGCTTTGAAGGGGAGTGTGCAAAGTCTTTGTAAACCACACTGCTATCTGTTCGTTTTACCAGCTCTAAACGTTTGCTGGCACCTTTAAACGATTGGAGGGCGTTAAGCGAATGTTCCTTTTTTATGCCCATTTTTTCAAGGACTAAAACAGCTCCAAGCAAGTTCTGTAAATTGTGTTCGCCAAATATTTCTAACGGATATTCATTGCCTTCTACCTTAATTTTTGTAATCCCGTTTTCAATAGAATAGGCCGGTAAATTGTAACCATGAGCATCAAAATTATTATCTAATTCTGATACTAGTTTTTCAATTTCCACATCGCCTTGATAGTAAACAAGACTACCTTCTTTGTCAATTTTTTTGATGAAAATTCTGAACTGATCTACGTAGTTATCGAAGGTTGAGAAAACGTTTATATGATCCCATGCAATACCGCTCAATAAGGCAATGTGCGGATGGTACAAGTGAAATTTTGGTCGTCTGTCTATTGGAGAGGAGAGGTATTCGTCACCTTCTAAAATTATAAACTCGGCTTCCTCAGTTATTTTTACCATGTTGTCGAAACCTTCAAGCTGAGCCCCTACCATATAATCGCAGGCTAAACCAACCTTTTGCACTACATGTAATATCATAGAGGTAATAGAAGTTTTACCGTGCGAGCCACCAATTACTACTCTAGTTTTATTTTTTGAAGCTTCGTACAAGTACTCGGGATAGCTAAAAATAGGAAACCCTAATTCCTGAGCACGCAGCAATTCAGGATTGTCTTTTCTGGCGTGCATGCCTAAAATTACAGCGTCTAAGTTTTCGTGAATTTTGTTTGGGTTCCAACCAATTTCAGTTGGTAGAATGCCTTTGTTTTTTAATCGACTTTTTGAAGGTTCAAATATTTCGTCGTCAGAACCGGTTACCTGATAGCCCATATCGTTTAGGGCAAGTGCAAGATTGTGCATGGCGCTTCCACCAATAGCTATAAAATGTACATTCATGATTACGAACTTACTTGTAGTTGATGGCCTCAATTGTCTTAACGGTGTCGTTTTTTAAACACCTAGCTGTTACCTTTGACTGACAATAAGGCATTAAAAAAGCAATGGATATAGATTTGATATTGCAAGCTCAATGATTACAAAAAATCTAACAAGCGTATTTAACTACTCGGCGTTGTTCGTAATGCTGATGTGGTTCGTTTATTTTGTTGAAGCCCAACTTGAAACTAGTTTCGGTTTTCTAGGGTTATATCCGCGCGAGTTTTTTGGACTAATAGGCATCCTTACCGCTCCTTTTGTTCATGGCGATTTAAATCATTTGATTAGCAATAGCTTACCTATGTTTTTACTGATAGCTATGGTTTATTTTTTCTATCGCCCTTTATTTTACAAAGTGATGGGCTATGGTTGGCTCATAACAGGGTTTTGGGTTTGGGTTGCGGCAAGACCTTCGTATCATATTGGCGCTAGCGGGTTAATTTATATGCTTGCTGCGTTTCTGTTTTGGAGCGGTTTTTTGCGCAAATCGTACAGACACATGGCGGTGTCTTTGACCATTGTATTCTTATACGGTTCGCTTATTTGGGGCGTATTTCCGTTTGATTGGAAAATCAGTTGGGAGTCGCATTTGTTAGGTGGTATATCGGGTACTATGCTCGGATTTTATTACAAAGGGGTTGAAGTTTTTAGACGTAAAAAATACTCTTGGGAGTTGAACAATGAAGAAGAGGATATTGCTCGTTTGGAAGAGCGGTTTGGTGAGCGATACTGGGATCCTAATCATAAAGTATACCCACCTCAAACCATCATACAATACAACTTTAAACAAAAAGAAGAAGATTAAGAGTTATAACCCAAACTCTTCTTGAATTTGCTTTACCCAAGCGTGCACTCGTTCGTCGGTAAGTTCGTCTTGATTATCATCGTCTAAACATAAACCGATAAAAGTTTCGTCGTCAATTTGTGCTTTTGATTCATCGTGCTCATAGCCTTCGGTTGACCAATGACCGATGATTGTGGCGCCGTTTTCTTCGGCTAGTTTGCCAATTACTCCAACGCCGTCACAGAAGTATGTGCTGTAACCATACTGATCTCCTAAACCAAAAAGAGCTACAGTTTTACCTGAAAAATCAAGGTTACTAAATTTTGAATAGTAATCATCCCATGAGCTTTGCAGCTGACCATCGTGCCAAGTAGATAGTCCAAGAATTAGTTTACTGTATTTGTTTGGTTCATCACCTTTGATGTCATAAACGTCATACACATCTACTTTATCAATACCAATAAGGTCTCTTATTAAACGTGCAACAGCCTCCGTACAACCAGTATCCGATCCGTAAAAAAGTCCAATTTTCTCCATTGTTTATTGTGGTTTATGGCATAAAAAAGCCCAACCGAATAACGGTTGGGCTCCTATATTGTTTAGCTTAATACTAGCCTCTTTTTTCTTTGATACGTGCTGCTTTACCTTTAAGGTCTCTTAAGTAGTAAATTCTAGCTCTTCTAACAACACCAACTTTATTCACTTCAATTTTTTCAATGAAAGGTGATGAAATTGGAAAGATTCTTTCAACTCCAATACCGTTAGATACCTTTCTCATGGTAAAAGTTCCGTTGATTTTAGATCCTTTCTTTTGGATTACAACGCCTCTAAACTGCTGAATACGTTCTTTGTTTCCTTCCTTTATTTTATAATCGATAGTAATGGTATCACCTGCTTTAAAAGCTTTGTCTTCTCTGTTCAAGGTGTTTAGTCCTTCTATCTCTTTTATAATCTGATCCATTGCGAAAATGTGTTACGGTAATTTTTGAGTGTGCAAATGTAAATATTTCAACACGATTAAACGTACATTATTTTTAAGAAAATTATTTCTTTTTTAGAAGGTCAGGTCGGCGCTCTTGAGTACGCTGCTGCGCTTGCTTTGATCGCCACTGATCTATCTTTTGAAAATTGCCAGAGGTAAGCACTTCTGGCACCTCCATACCACGCCAATTTTGAGGCCGTGTATAAACTGGCGGGGAAAGCAAGCCATCTTGAAAAGAATCGCTTAGCGCAGAGGTTTCATCGTTTAAAACGCCGGGTATTAATCGTACAATTGAGTCAATAACAATGCATGCTGGGAGTTCACCTCCGGTAAGCACAAAATCTCCAATAGAAATCTCTTTGGTTACGTATTTCTCTCGAATTCTTTCGTCAATTCCTTTGTAATGTCCGCAAATGAAGAGGAAGTTTTGTTTTAAACTCCACTGGTTAGCATGCTCTTGTTGCAAAGTTTCTCCGTCTGGAGTCATAAAAATGATTTCATCGTATGCTACTTGCTCACAGAGCAATTCAATTTGTTGGCCAAGTGGTTCTGGCATAAGTACCATTCCGGCACCGCCGCCGTATTGATAATCATCAATCTGACGGTAATTTCCTTTGCCAAAATCGCGCAAATCGTGCACGTTAATATCAACCAGCCCTTTGTCTTGGGCGCGTTTTAGAATGGAGGTGTTAATTGGACTGGCGAGCAGTTCTGGAACTGCAGTGATAACGTCAATAAGCATTATACATTTACTATTGGGTAATTTCTTCCCACTTAGCGGTAATTTTTCTGTTGTCAGGCATTAACTCGTGGCCAAAGTTGATGATTTCTTTTGCTTTCGACGTTTCACCATTATCTACCAAATATTTACTGTAAGCCAGAAATCCAACAACTAAAGCATCTCTGGTAACTTGACTTGGTTCTTGGTCGCCATTAGAGTATTTTTCTTTCATTCGTGGCAGTACTTCATCCATTATTTTTTGGCCTTCCATATTACGAGAAAGCAACATACTGGCAGCCATAGCGAATTGTAGGTTGTCATCTTCTGGAGCAATTTTAGCAGTCTTTTTAAACCAAGAGGCCGATTTGCTGAATTTATCTTCGTAGAAGTAATACTTAGATTCTTCAACGCCTAACATAGCTAGTTCATCAAAAAACTCTAAATTTTCTTCCATTGGGAAAGTAGCTATATCTTTCTTAAGGCACTTAGCATGGTACTTTTTTGATTTCTCAGCATACTTAAAGGCATCTTTTAAATTGGCGGATCTAAACTCCAATTCAGCTGGGTCTTCTACCAGTTTCACCAAACACATGCTCACGTACAAATACGGCTCTGGATCGCTTTTGTACTTCTCACTTTCGGTCATTTTAATTGCCTTTGCATAGCAATCTCCATATTTACCTAAAAGAAATTGATCGAACAACTTGTCTTGTATTCCGTCAATAACTTGACCCTTACAGTTTAATGCTATTGCGACAGTTAAAAAGAATAGTGTAATAATGTTTTTCATAGACAAAGCCACTTTACTAAAATTGAGCCAAAGTTCACAAAAATAATGGGCTGCCGAAATTTTTGGGCAACATTTTACTAATACGAATTAAAAAGGAGTCTTTAATTTGCAGTTCAAATCCAAATCGTTTTAATGAAGGGAGAGCAAAAAATCGGAGATAGAATATCTTACACCATTGACGCTGGAAACGTTGATGTTAAGATTAGCGGTAAAATTCCAAAGTGGCAAGAGACTCTACTTTTTGTTTGGGTTGTAGCTTGGTCCTTGTGTGGGGTGTTTATTGTTCAGTATTTATTTGGCGATTGGCCTAGAGAACAGATGTTGTTTTTAACTGTTTATCTTGCTTTTTGGGCTTTTTTCGAGTACAAAGCAGTTCAAGCTTATTTGTGGAGGAAGTTTGGGTTTGAATCAATTCAATTGAGTCAAGGTGAATTGTTCATTAAAAATGATGTAATGGGTAGAGGAAAGCAAACCAAGTACTTTACCGAGAACATAAAAGAATTTGGTTGGATTAACGCCGACTCTAAAAGTTTTGGAAGTGTTTACTTTAGTTCTTTTTGGATGGTAGGGGGCGAAACTATTGGGTTTAAACATTTAGGACAAAAAGTTGCTTTCGGACGACAATTAGACGAACGTGAAGCAGCTAAATTAATCGGTGTTTTAAGAAAGTACTTTAAGAAGAAATAGTAAAAACGGTAGTTCTTACCTTTTTTAATAGTTGCCCTTCAATGGTTTCTTCTATTACCAAATTTTGAGCTTTTGCCTCTTCAAATACCTCTTTAAGGTTGTTTATTTTACCTACTGGAACTTTTGCATTCATACAAGATTCGTAGAACTCGTTGCCAGAAAAACCTTTAGCTGCACCGTTTAAGTATTCTTGTAATTCAACTCGGTATTTTACGCGCTTTAGATTTGTTTTGAATTGCTCTTTTTGATCCAAACTCAAAATATTCAATAAGCCATTAAACTGTTTGTTATTTCCGATAGCTAAAACGATGGATACGTCATCAGAAAAAGTCAACATCTCTCCGTACGGGGCTATGTTTGGGTGCAGTATTCCAAGTCTTTTTGGTGTAAAGTCATTCATGAGTTGATTGGTAGCTTGATTTGCTAAGGATGCAAGGGCAGCATCGTACAAGGAAACAGAAACTTTACAGCCTTTATTTCCCTGGAGTAAAGCAACCAGAATACCTTCTTTTAGCTGATGAGCCGCAAATAAATCTATGAATGCAACGGGTAATTTTGCGGGTTGACTTTTACTACCGTTCATAGATAAATAACCAGT
This sequence comes from Salibacteraceae bacterium, assembly GCA_965661115.1. Lineage (GTDB taxonomy): Bacteria > Bacteroidota > Bacteroidia > Flavobacteriales_G > Salibacteraceae > UBA6770. The sequence goes on along the minus strand of CBFICO010000017.1, from coordinate 10,869 downwards.
TTCAGCTTGCAAAACCATATCAAAAGCATTTCGAGTACTTTCTGGTCCATACCCAGTAATTTCAGCATAAATAAGTGCAGAGTTTAGCTCTTTACATTCTTCAAAAGTTAGGTTGAATTTTTCGGCATCTCCTGGTTTGAAATTGACAATAACAATATCGGCAGATTGAATTTCTTTTTCAAGAGTTTTTCTATCTTCCTCAATAGTGTAATTAAGCGATAGTATCTGCTTTGCAGTATTTGCTGCTGCGTAATAGGCACTAATTGAGTTGTGTGGCGATTCATTGGGTAATCTCCAGTTACGGGTAATGTCCCCACCATTTGGATTTTCAATTTTAATGACTGTTGCACCCAATTCGGCGAAAAAGGTACCAACACTAGGTCCAGCTAAAACACTGGCTAACTCTAAAATTCTTAGTTCTTGTATTTTCAAAATCAAGCAAAAAAAAACCGCAATAAGCGGTTTTAATTAAAGTGCCCAGGACTGGACTCGAACCAGCACGCCCTATACGAGCACCAGCCCCTCAAGCTGGCGTGTCTACCAATTCCACCACCTGGGCGAGCGGCAAAAGTAACCATAAACTTGTTTTGGAATTAGCTATTCTGTGCTTTTTGGAAACTTTCTGTACAACCCTTTTCGAGTTGAATCGTCGTTTTGACAGCTTAACTATACATTTGCGTTTCCATGAAAAAATTTGATATCCCCGTTCATTATAAAAGTTCTTTTATTGGTAAAATAAAGGAGGCTAGAAAAAATGTTGACCCAAGAAAAAAAGATTTTACCCCAGCAACTCTTGATTTTGGTCCAGTAGATTTTTTCATAGCGCGACATTTTGGGTTTTGTTACGGAGTGGAAAATGCCATTGAAATTAGTTTTAAAACGGTTGAAAATCATCCCAATAAACGTGTTTTTCTCCTAAGTCAAATGATACACAATCCATTGGTTAATAAAGATTTAACGGATAGGGGTATTCGGTTTATTATGGATACTAAAGGAAATCAACTCATAGACTGGTCTGAATTAACTGAAGAGGATGTGGTGCTTATTCCGGCTTTTGGTACAACAGTAGAAATTGAAGATAAGCTCAAGTCAATTGGTATCCAAATAGAGCATTACGATACTACGTGTCCGTTCGTGAAAAAAGTGTGGAACATGAGCGAAAAGCTCGGAAAACAAGAAGCTACAGTTATTATTCACGGAAAGCACAGTCACGAAGAAACGAGAGCAACTTTTTCGCATAGTAAAGAAAATGCTCCTTCTGTGGTGGTTAAGGATATTAATGAAGCAAGAAAACTTGCGGAGTATGCTTTGGGAAATAAACCATCCGAAGAGTTTTATGCAGAATTTGCAGGAAAACATTCCAAGGATTTTAACCCAGAAAAGGCATTCAATAAGGTAGGCGTAGTAAACCAAACCACAATGTTGGCTAGCGAAACGCATGAAATTGCGGAGTATTTTAAATCGATTATGACAGAAAAATACGGAGAAGAAGCGATTAAAAATCATTTTGTGGACACGCGCGATACTTTATGTTATGCTACCAACGACAATCAAGAAGCAACGCACGGTTTATTGGAGCAAGATGCGGATATTGCCATGGTAGTTGGTGGATACAACAGTTCTAATACGAGTCACATTGTGGAACTGCTAGAACGAAAATTTCCGACCTACTATATTTCTGGTGTTTCTGAAATCGAAAATGAGTTAATGATTCATCACTTTGATTTTCATAACTCTAAAAAGCTCACAACTTCTAATTGGTTCCCGAAAAAAGAGAAAGTAAAAGTCATTCTCACGAGTGGAGCTTCTTGCCCTGATGCTGCATTGGATTTGGTTTTGGATAAAGTTTTATCTTTCTTCGACGGCACAAACTCCAAAGATGAAGTACTTGCTCAGCACTCACCACAATAATAGTATACAACGGATTAAAACTAAGTGTACTTTCCGTGCCATTATTCTGACTATCTGTTTATTAGGAGGTGCTAGGGCTTTTGCTGAATCAATAAAAAAAGAGCCTCATCAAGTAAAGATGAAATTAAATGAGGATGGTACTCATTACATAAAGTTTACTGGTCTTGCCCAACAATGGCTGCGCTATACCGATATGAACCCAGGTAGTGAGCTGTTCGGGAATCCTTTTGATGCGTATACCGACATGGGAATTCGTCGTTTACGATTTTCGGTGTTTGGTCAAATCAACGATTATTTGTTCTTCTGCACTCAGTTTGGAATGAATAATTTTACTTTCCGCTCCACACAGTACGATGGTGCTTTTTTTCATGATGCTCTAGGTGAAGTAGTAGTGGCTAAAAAGAAACTAAACATTGGCGCTGGACTCACTTCATGGGCGGGGTTATCTAGGTATTCTGCACCAAGCGCCGGCAAGATATTATCCCTCGACGCTCCGTTGTACCAACAAGCAACAAATGGAATCAACGATCAATTCATTAGACGCTTTACCATATATGGAAAAGGGCAAATAAAAAAGATTGATTATCGAGTTGGTGTTTCATTCCCATTTGCCATACAAGTTGCGCCTAGCAATTTACCGCCAATGACATTCTTAAATGCTACTTTTAGTCATTTGCCTCCAAAGCCGCAAGTAAACGGATACATAAAATACCAGTTTTTTGAAGAAGAGAATAACACCACTCCATTTGGAGTAGGAACTTATCTAGAAAAAAAGAAACTACTCGCTATTGGCGTTGGTTACACGATTCAAGAAGCGGCAATATCGGAATTGAATGTAACCGGAGATACCTTGTTTAAACCACTAGTTTTATTGGCAGGAGACGTGTTTTTTAATATTCCGTTAAATCCAGAAAAAGGAACTTCTCTTACGTGGTACGGAGCGTATCAATATTCAGATTATGGAAAGAATTTTTTGCTGAATGGTGCAGTTATGAATCCTGCCAATGGAGTAGGAGGGTTAGCTAGTTTGAATGGTTCTGGAAATGGTTTTCCCATTCGCGGAACCGGAAATACTTTTTACAGTCAGTTTGGATTTGCCTTTGGCAATAAAATCATTTCGAAACAAGGAAAACTCCAGCCATTTGTTGCTTGTCAATATTCCGATTTTCAGGCGTTGGATGAAGCTATGATAATGACTGAAGGTGGTTTAAATTGGTTTATTACTGGCGATCACATCACTAAGCTTTCCATCAATTATCAAAATCGTCCAATTTTTGTGCGCGATCAAAACTTCAAAGCGGTTGTTTCTCATTACCGAGGAATGGCTCAAATTCAGTTACAGGCAAGCTTTTAGTTTAATAGTACTGCATTGCCAAGGTAAGTGCCTCTTTAATTTTATCGATGGGCAAGTCTTCGTCAACCGGAATTGGCAGAATCTTCATACGTTTTCTATCCCCTTTTATAAGGTAATCTAGGTTGAGTAAATCGGATTTTACAATTCCAATGTAGGGTTCGTTGGTTTTCTTGTCCTTCCATAAATAACAAAATATTTTTCCCTTGTAGTAGAAAAAAGTTAGTTTGTATTTCCACTCAGGAGTAATGTCTTCACAAAGCGAAAGAATATAATCGCGTAAGGAGAGAAAACAACTTTTTTGTGGTTCTTCCAAATCCAAAAAAAATTGATCTAAAGGACTAATCAACCGTCAAATCTATCCATTTTGATTAGCATATAATTTTTGCTTTATTAACTAATTTTTAATAAGCCTGCTAAATTTACTTACTTTAATGATAGTAATACTATTATATTTGCACAAAATATTTTTGCAATGAACAATATACTATCCAAGGTAGTGTTCGACGTTAAGGAGTCCACATTTTTAAAAGACCCACAGACTAGCGAACTAGGTAACCGCATTTTGGCAACCGGAATCGATTTAATTAACGAGATTGGTTTTGATGCTTTCACTTTCCGAAAATTAGCTCAGGCCATTAATTCAGTTGAGGCTTCTATCTACCGATATTTTGAGAGTAAACATAAATTACTCTTGTACCTAACTACATGGTATTGGTCTTTTACCGAGTACCGATTGGAGTTTACTTTGGCGAATATTGAGTCGCCAGAAGAGCGTTTGAAAAGAGCAATTTTATTGCTGACATCTGAGTTGGACGAGAGCTTTTCGGGCTTAAACATAGATGTGGTTAAGTTGTCTAACATAGTTATTATCGAATCCTCAAAGGCTTACTTAACTAAAGATGTAGATCAAGAAAATGAGGAAGGGATATTCTTAGGCTATAAACAGTTGGTGGAGCGAGTGAGTGATATTGTGTTGGAAATTAATCCAACATTTAAATACCCCAATATGCTGGTGTCTACCGTAATTGAAGGAGCACACAACCAGCGATTTTTTGCTGAGCATTTGCCCCGATTAACCAATCAAATAAAAGGAGAAGACGCTATTTGTGAGTTTTATCTTCAAATGATATTCAAAACAATTTCTAAGTAAGCGTTATGTATTCAGAAAACAGTTTAACACCAACGCAGCGTTTTTGGCGGATGCTAAAACCTGATTGGTTAGAAATTAGAAACGTTTATATCTACTCCATGTTTAGTGGAGTTGTTAACTTGAGTTTACCTCTTGGTATTCAGGCAATTGTAAACCTTATTCAAGGTGGAAGAATGAGCACCTCTTGGGTAATACTAGTAGCATTTGTAGTACTCGGTGTGGCTGCAAATGGTGTGTTACAGATTTTTCAGTTGAGAATTACGGAGAATTTGCAGCAGAAAATTTTTAGTCGTGCGGCTTTTGACTTTGCCTATCGTATTCCTCGAATTCGCTTAGATGCCATGTATAAGCATTACGCGCCAGAATTGATGAACCGATTTTTTGATATCATAGCTGTTCAAAAAGGGTTGTCAAAGCTTCTGATTGAGTTTTCAGCTGCTGGTTTGCAAGTGCTGTTTGGGTTATTACTACTTTCTCTTTATCATCCATTCTTTATGCTGTTTAGTTTGGTAATGGTGTTTTTGGTGTATTTCATTTTTCAGTTTACCGGTAAGGTAGGATTGCAAACAAGCCTAAAAGAATCTAAACACAAATACGAGGTTGCTCATTGGTTAGAGGAGCTTGCAAGAATTTCTCAAACTATAAAACTGGCGGGAAAAACCGATATGCCATTAAACAGGGTAGATTCACACGTAGGAGATTATTTGGGTGCAAGAGAAAGTCACTTTAAAACACTGTTGAAGCAGTATTGGCTAATGGTTGGATTTAAAGTAATTGTTGCTTCTGGTCTGTTGATTTTAGGAGGTATTTTAGTAATGGATCAAAGCATGAATATCGGTCAATTCGTTGCAGCTGAAATCATTATTCTATTGGTAATGACCTCTGTTGAGAAATTGATTTTGAGCCTAGAAACCATTTATGATATTCTAACGGGAATCGAAAAGCTAGGTCAAGTAACCGATATGCCCTTGGATCACGAAGATGGTGTTGATGCCACTGAAAAAATTACTTCTGAAGGTATGGAGGTAACGTTAGAGGAAATCGATTTCACTTTTGCGGGACAAAAAAATAGAACGCTCAATAGTCTTTCGTTGCAATTGAATGCTGGTGATAAGGTACTAGTTACGGGAGAGAACGTTTCGGGTAAAAGTACGCTATTGCAAGTACTTGCAGGGTTGTACGATATTCAAGAAGGTGGTATTACCTACAATCAATTACCTATAGATAACATTAATATGGAATCGCTAAGAAGTATAATTGGTGACTGCCTTTCACAAGAGCGTTTATTTCACGGTACGCTTTACGAAAACATTACTATGGGAAGACCACGAGCAACACTCGAAAACGTGCAGTGGGTGGTGCATGAGTTCGGATTGGAACATTATATCCGCTCACTTCCAAAAGGTTACGATACCATTTTAGGACCACAAGGGGTTCACTTACCGCGAAGTATTGTTCAAAAAATAATTCTAGCCCGTTCTGTGGTGGATAGGCCAAAACTGCTTTTGCTAGAGGATGTATTTGAGCATTTAGGTGAAGAGGATAACCGTAAGATTATGGATTTTGTTACCAGTCCAGAGAATAAATGGACTTTAGTAGCGGTATCTAACGATCCGTATTTGGCTAAAAAATGTAATCGTGTTATTATCATGGAACAAGGAGAAGTAAAACACGATGGAGATTATGAGTCATTAAAATCGATTGCTAATTTTAATACGAACGGCCATGCTTAATATATCAAATCAGAGTATTACAAATAAAATTCAACGAGATAAGTTTAAGGCGCTTAGTTATGTAGAGTCTAAAATGTCTGGTAAGGTGTTTTTACGATTGGTAATAGCTATTACAGTTGTAGGTAATATTTTGCTGTTACTGCCTTGGACGCAGAACATTAGAGCTAAGGGGCATGTAACTACATTGCGCCCCGATCAAAGGCCACAGACAATTCATTCTGTAATTGCTGGTAGAATAGAGAAATGGTACGTAAAAGAGGGAGATTTTGTGAATAAGGGAGATACGATATTATTTATCTCTGAAATCAAGGATGCCTACTTTGATCCAGCTTTATTAGAAAGGACAGATCAACAAGTTAAGGCTAAGGAATCTTCGGTTGAATCTTATAAAGAGAAAGTAAAAGCGTTGGATTCTCAAATTGATGCACTTACCACTGCACGTACTTTAAAACTGCAGCAGGTAAGAAATAAATTGCAACAATCGCTCTTAAAAGTAATCTCTGATAGTATTGATTTTGAAGCGTCAAAAATCAACTACAAAATTGCTTCTGATCAGTACGCTCGTATTGTAAAGTTGTACGAAAAGGACTTGAAGTCGCTTACCGATACGGAAAATAGAAAAAACAAAATGCAGGCGGCTCAGGCTAAAATGATTTCAGCTGAGGCAAAATTGTTGGCGAGTAGAAACGAGGCAATAAACGCTAGAGTGGAGATCAGCTCTATCCAGGCAAAGTTTCAAGACGATATTGCAAAGGCTAACTCAAACAAGTTTACAGCATTGTCTGCCCAGTTTGATGCAGAGGCTACGGTTACCAAAATGAAGAATCAGTACTCGAACTATTCCATCCGAACGGGTATGTATTACATAACGGCACCGCAAACCGGATACGTAACTAAAGCAATGCAAGTTGGAATTGGTGAAACCATTAAGGAGGGTGCTCAAATTGTGTCCATTATGCCAGCTAAATACGATTTGGCGGTAGCTATGTACGTAAAACCCATTGACTTACCCTTAATTAAGAAAGGGGAGAAGGCTAGAATTCAATTTGATGGTTGGCCAGCAATTGTATTCTCAGGTTGGCCCAATACCAGCTACGGAACCTACGGAGGTACTGTGTTTGCGATAGATAATTTTATTAGCGATAACGGATTGTACCGAGTACTTGTAAAACCGGATACCTCAGACCATTTGTGGCCGGAAGCGTTGAGAGTTGGAGCTGGAACGACCAATATGCTTTTGCTTAATGATGTTCCTGTTTGGTACGAGCTATGGCGACAAGTTAATGGTTTCCCACCAGATTATTACGAGCCGGCAGCGCAAGGAAAAGCAACCCCAAAAGGTCAAAAGAAATAGTAGGTCTATGAGCCAATTGAAATACATATTGTTTCTGCTTACTTTGATGGGAGTTGAGTTTGTAGCTGCTCAAAACAACACCAAACCCGTGGTAATGTCTTACGAGAAGTTTATGAAACTCGTAAAAGAAAAGCACCCAATTGCTATGCAAGCCGAATTGGCTAAACAAAGTGGGGAGGCATACATGACAAAGGCTAGGGGAGGTTTTGACCCCAAAATTTACGGAGAGTTTTCTGAAAAGCAGTTTAAAGAAGATCAGTATTACGAGTTACTTGACGCTGGGTTAAAAATTCCAACTTGGTTTGGCGCGGCTGTTAAAGCTGGGTATGAGAGTAATTTTGGAACTAATCTGAACCCAGAAAATAGTACTCCAGGCAGTGGCTTGTGGTATGCCGGAATAGAGTTGCCAATAGGCGAGGGGCTTTTTATTGATCAGCGACGGGCAGAGCTTAAAAGAGCCAAAATTTATAGAGAAAGTACCGAAGCACAGCGTATTATTATTTTAAATGATTTGTTGTACGATGCGGGTCAGGCTTATTGGACTTGGTTTGTGGCCTACAACAACATGAAAGTACTGGAAGAGGGATATGCGCTAGCTGAGCAACGATTTAGAGGTGTAAAAGACAACGCTACTTTTGGTGATGCTCCTGTAATTGATACGGTGGAGTCTTGGATTCAAGTGCAAAACCGCTCGTTAGAGTTAAAGCAATTTCAGCTCGATTTTCAGAATGCTTCTGCTTTGCTCACCGTATATTTATGGAAGGATGGGTTTATTCCGTTAGAACTGGCTGAGAGCACAGTTCCTTATACTACCGACGACATGAACTCAAATGACCTAAACGATGACTTTTTTACGCGAACGGATAGCCTTATAAATAACCACCCAGAGCTATTGCAGTATCAATACAAGTTAGAAACGATTGATATTAACTTAAGACTCACAAGAGAGCAACTTAAACCAGACTTAAACTTAAAGTACAACGCCATTAGTCAACCTATTGGTGGAGATCCGTTTAGTAATTACTCAAGTTTGAATTACAACTGGGGAGTTAATTTTTCTATGCCTATTCTTATGTTTAAAGAGCGCGGAGATTTAAAATTGAATAAAATCAAACAAAACGAGGTGCAATTGCAAATGACCAACAAACGCGAGCAGCTAAATTACAAGGCTAGAGCTTCGTTAAATAGTTGGCGAGTGACCTTAGATCAGATTTCTCTGTACGAGCAAACCGTGGCCGACTACCTCAGACTCCTAGATGGAGAACGCGCCATGTTCGTCGCAGGAGAAAGCTCATTGTTTATGGTAAATAGCAGAGAAGTTGGCTATTTAAAAGCTCGACTCAAGCTTATTGAATTGATGAGTAAAAACCAAAAAGCTCGCTTGACTGCTAATTATGTATTTGGAATTTTGCATCAAACGCTTTAATGATACTAGCTAATCAATAAAAAAGCTTGAGTTAAGCTGAGGTAATTTTTGGAGTATTGATGTCGCCCGAATTCTTCAATAATTAGCTCCTCGAATTTCGTTTTTTCCGGAATATCAGATAACTCCACTAGCACTCGTTTGGCTAGTTTTTGAGGAGTAGGTAAAACAGAACATTGCTTGATTAAATACAGCTCATTAGCTTCAGCAATGCTTAGCACAAGTTCAAGCACATCTGTTGGTAAAACCAAAGCTACTCTGCCCTCAGGAGACAGCAGTTCGGCGGATTTTTCTATGAGCGTTTTATAGCTCAAACTATCGGTATGGCGTGCTAAGTTTTTTTCTGGATTATCTGATAGTTTTGAGTCGGTAAAAAACGGCGGATTGCTAACTATCAAATCAAATTTTGACGCTGGTTTAAAATCTTGTAAAGATTCGTTTATTGCCTCTAATCGATTTGCCCAAGGGCTCGCGTCATAATTCTTAGTGGTAATGTCTGCAGCGTTTTTATTGATGTCGATTCCTTTAATAATTGCATATTGATTGCGCTGAGCCAGCATCAGACCAATTAAACCAGTGCCACAACCAATGTCAAGGATTTGTTTTGCGTTTGTACAATCCGCCCATGCACCCAAAAGCACACCATCGGTACCTATTTTAAAAGGAGCATTGCTTTGGTCAATGCTAAACTGCTTGAATCTAAAAACATCAGACACGCTAGAACTTGGGTTTGTAGCGTCTTTTTACACTTCTATACGTTTTTATGAATGGCGTGTATGTAGCAACTACCATAAGCGTAAAATAACCGTCGTCGTTTTTCGGGTTTCCTCTCGGCGCGCCAGGGTCTGTCCAACGTTTAGTGCCATCTGTACGGTTAGACATTTCTGCGGCCAAATCGCCATATTCGGCTCTTATTAACTCTTTGTCGTAGTAATTTCCGCTAACGTCGTCTAGGTAATCGGTTTGTGTAAAACGGTGTGTAGCGTCTAGGCCTACCCTAAATGACTTATTGATTTGGTAGCTCAAGTTAATTCCTATAGGTAAAACTAGGGTGGTCAGTTTATAAGGGTCTTCCGCTCCTGGTAATCCTTGTCCTTCTGTATTTAATGGCTGCAGCGGCGTGCCGTTGTAGATTGGATTAAATTTTAGAAATCCTAAACCCAAGTGAAAACTAGAGGAGAAGCTTCGTCCAGTTTTTCCCGTTACACCTGTTCTGTGAAATCCATGCCCATAGTCTGCACGTGTTAAGAAAAACTCTCCAAAAACAATCATTTCGTTTATGTTGGTTTCAAAAGCAAGGTTTCGGTAGTTTCTGGTTGGTTCGTTGGTAAGCTCATCGCTTCCAGCAATTTTGCCCGAGGTATATGCACCGCGTACCGCAAATTTTGGGTTGATGTTGTAACGGTAACCAACACTGAGTGCAAATTTGGCCAAAGCCAACTCCGCATCTCCCGGTGAAAATCGTTTGGGAGCACCATCGTTACCGCCCAATTCGCCTAGGTAATTGATGATACCTGTACCCAGTTCAAACTCGTGTTTGTAAAAGGTATAGCTCTTTTTACCAAAGTTCCGTTTACGCTTATTTTTTTGCGCAAAAAGTGCAATGGGCAACAGAATGAATATGCAAATAAGTCGGGGATTCAACTCAGTTTTTGTATTTAAGCAGACGCGAAAATAACACAAATCTCAACTGTATTATTGTGGGTCAATGTCATGAATTACGCGCACGGCACTAAATTCTTTTTGACTTTTAAAATGATTAATTGACTCTTGAATAATACGCTTGGCATTTGCGTTTGTTTGGTTGGCTGGTAGTTTAATCAACAACTGTTCGATGTACCAATTTCTTATTCGAGCAATGGAAGGCGCCTCAGGGCCAAGCACATGCCCTCCAAAAGCAGGTTTTAAATACTTTGCAAAATGCTCGGAAGCCACTTTTATAAA
>CBFICO010000016.1:0-33247 GCA_965661115.1 Salibacteraceae bacterium | reverse complement strand
CAAATGTTAAGCTCACTGAATCAAAATACAGAAAGAACTTTTGGATACCAGAAATGGAAGCAGCACTCTTGTACCTCGAAAATAACATTGAAAGCAAAGAAGAAGAGGAGGTTGTAAGAAGACAGAAAATACTATACAATGAGCTTGGAAATTTACCTCCTAAAATCTCAGAACACTTATCTCAAGACCTTTCGGTGTTGCTTGACAAAAGCTACCAGTTGCAAGATTTATACAAGATAAACGCTTTTGTTGAATTGATTAAAGATTATTATGGATGTAGTTTGCGTAATGCCGTAAATAGAAAAGACAGGTTGATAGAGACGCTCAAGGATTCACTTCCTGAAGATTACAGCTATAATGATTTTAGAAATGAGTTTCAAAATAAACAGTTTAATGAGTAAGTGAACAACAAAACCGACCTTACAAGAATTGTAGAGGACGATTTTACGCTGATTAATAAGTTCAACCAAACTTTTCAAATTCCTATAACCTCAAACCCGCATTACTACGCTGCAATTAAAAAATTAAATGGAAAGTATTATCCTACACTCAATTACAACCTTTTTGTTATGTGGATCGCCGCTGCAATACTAGGTATGATGCTCTACTTTAATGTTTTGCCAAAGCTTTTAAGAAAGGAGTAAAAAAAACATTTTATTTTTTTTAAAAAGTTGTTTCAGTAACAAGAAAAATTATATTTGCACACCCAATTTTTAGGGCGATTAGCTCAGTTGGTTCAGAGCACCTGGTTTACACCCAGGGGGTCGGGAGTTCGAATCTCTCATCGCCCACAACACAAAGCTTTCTCGGAAACGAGAGAGCTTTTTTTATGCCGTTTTGCCAAACTTGTTTGAGCAAACAAAGGCATAAAAAAAGATAAAATTCGCAGTATGCGAATTAGCTTTTGTTGGGTACAAGGGCACAAGCTTGAGATGGCAAGCAATCTCTCATCGCCCACAACACAAAGCTTTCTCGGAAACGAGGAGGCTTTTTTTATGATTAATTCCGTAAGCCATTTTTGCTTTCGGCTATAACTTCAAAAAGCGCTTTATCTCTTCCAAACATTCTTCTGGCGCCTCAAGATGTCCCATATGGCCAGGTTCTTTTAGAATGGTGCCAGTTACATTTTCCGATCGAGTCATTTGCTGTTCTATAGTTTTAATTGGAACTATAGGGTCACGTTCACCAGCTACAATATGTATAGGGTAGGGCGGAAATTTGAGTAAAATTTCTCTTGAAGATCGCTTTTTCATTCCTTCCAACGCAGCTATAATGCCTTGCTTTGAGGTTTTTAAAGCTTCTTCTTTAGCTGCTTTTATTTCTGCTTTTTTTAGCAGCCTGTGTTTACTTCTAAACAACATCGGAAATGCCGCTCGAACAAAGGATTTGTGATTTTGCTTAACCACCTCAATGGCTCTGTTTCTGTCTTTTTTCTTTTGCGGTGAATCGGCTCTACTCGTGCTAAAAAACAAACAAATACCTTTTGTATTATCTGGATATAAATCAGCAAATGCAAGAGCCACATATCCACCTAAAGAATGACCGATTAACTTAGCTTTTCTGATGTTTTTGCTTTTCAAAACGGCCTGTAAGCATTCGGCCATTTCTTCCATGGTATGCGTGTATCCATAACACTCAGATTTTCCGTGCCCCGGCAAGTCAATACAGATTACTCTGTTCCTTTTTTTTAGCTCGGATTGAAAAGGTCTCCACATAGTAGCATTTTCTAGAAAGCCATGTATTAGAACAACCGTAGATCCTTTCCCGGAATCGGTAAAGTGGATTTTCGCTTTTTTATATTTGGCGAAAGCCATTCGTTAATTGATTATTTGTCAATTAATTGTTCATGGCATCTTCAATTGCTTCCGCTTCTATTGGAATATCGCGCATTAAATTGAATGGCTCCCCTTGCTCTTGAACAATTAAGTCGTCCTCTAATCTGATACCCAAATTTTCTGCTGGAATGTATATTCCAGGTTCGCATGTAAACGCATTTCCAGCCTGTATTGGTTCAGTCCATGAGCCTACATCGTGTGTATCTAATCCAATATAATGCGAAGTGCCGTGCATGAAATATTTCTTATACGCAGGCCAAGATGGATCCTGATTTTTAATATCCGTTTTATCTATTAAGCCAAGTCCTAATAATTCGCTTTCCATTAGTTTGCCCACTTCTTTGTGGTAATCAGCTAAATAGGTTCCGGGAACCAATAATTTTTGCGATTCGGTTTTTACTCGAAGTACAGCATTATACACATCTTTTTGACGTTGGGTAAACTTTCCACTTACCGGAAAACAACGCGTTAAATCTGATGCGTAATTGGCGTATTCGGCACCAAAATCCATTAGAACAACATCGCCATCTTTGCACTGTTGATTGTTTTCTATGTAATGCAAAACACAAGCGCTATAACCCGAGCCAATAATCGGTGTATAAGCGAATCCAGCCGACCGATTTCTTAAAAATTCGTGCATGATTTCCGCTTCTATTTCGTATTCCCACACTCCGGGTTTAAGAAAATCTAAAACTCTTTTAACGCCTTTTGCTGTGATGTCACATGCTTTTTGCATCAAGTCAATTTCTATCTGCTCTTTTACCGATCTTATTTTGTGCATTATCGGTGCAGATTTTTTGTAATTATGAGCAGGGTACTTCTTCTTAAGCCCTTCAATAAACCTATCTTCTCTAGTCTGAACTTCAGTATTTGCTCTTAAATGCTCATTTGTGTTTATATAAACATTGTTAGCTTGAGCCATCATGTTGTTAAACTGCACGTCAAAATCTTGTAACCAAAAAACACTCTTTATTCCAGAGGTTTCAAATGCAGTTTCTTTAGTTAGCTTTTCTCCTTCCCAAATTGCTATTAGCTCAGAGGTTTCTTTTAGAAACAAGACCTCTTTGTAATGCTCTTCATGCGCATCTGGAAAAATAACCAAGATGCTTTCTTCTTGATCTACTCCCGACAGGTAAAGAATGTCTCTATGTTGCTTAAATGGCATAGTGCTGTCTGCACTTATCGGGTAAATGTCATTACTGTTAAACACAGCTAATGAATTTGGTTCCATTTGAGCAATAAATTTTTTACGATTCTTGATGTATAACTCTTTGTCTATCGGTAAATATTTCATATCAAATTTTATTGAGCCCCAAATTTATCATTCTGAACAAGAAAAGAGCGATTCAACTTGTTCTTTATTCCCCTTAAATAAAGGATTTATTAGCTTATTTAGAACGATTCCAAAAAAGTAAGATTCAAAGCGTAAAAAAACTCGCAAAACCAACCAGCGTTTACATTTGTTTAAGTTTAAAAAAAAGGAATCCTATGTCAACAGGAAATGGAATGACCTCAGTAGCAAGAAAGTTTTTTATGGCGCTTTCGGGCTTTTTTTTAGTGGTGTTTTTACTGCAGCATTGTGTTATAAATATGCTTTCAGTTATATCGCCCGATATGTTTAATTCAGTTTCTCATTTTATGGGAACAAATCCAGTAGTGCAATTTGCGCTTCAGCCTATTTTGGCATTTGGTGTTATTTTTCACTTGGGAATGGGTATAGCATTAGAGAGACAAAACAACAGTGCTCGTTCTGTAAAATATGCCATGAACAAGCCAAATGAGAACTCAAGTTGGATGTCTAGAAACATGATTATTACTGGCGTAATGATTATGCTGTTTTTAGGGCTTCACTTTTACGATTTCTGGTTTCCAGAATTGAATGTGAAATTTATTCAAGGAGATTTGTCTGGCTTGAACGAAGCGGGTCAGTTTAGATATTACGAAGAGCTTCAACACAAATTTCACGACCCAATTAGAACTGGATTGTATGTGCTTTCATTTTTGTTTCTAGCGCTGCACCTTCTGCACGGGTTTCAATCTGCCTTCCAATCCGTTGGTTTTAGACACAACAGATATACTCCAATGATTAAAAAATTGGGCGATTTATATGCGATTTTAATCCCGCTTGGGTTCGTTACAATTGCAGTTTATCATTTTCTTAACGCATAATCCAATTCAGATATTATGACAAAATTAGATGCTAAAATTCCAGAAGGTCCGATAGCTGAAAAATGGACAAGACATAAAAACAACATAAACGTTGTTAACCCTGCTAACAAAAGACTAATAGATGTAATTGTTGTTGGTACTGGTTTAGCTGGAGGCTCTGCTTCTGCTTCACTAGCCGAAATGGGTTATAACGTAAAAGCATTTTGCTTTCAAGATTCTCCAAGACGTGCGCATTCCATTGCGGCACAAGGTGGAATTAATGCTGCAAAAAATTATCAGAACGATGGTGATTCAACCTACAGATTGTTCTACGATACTGTTAAAGGTGGAGACTACCGTTCAAGAGAAGCTAACGTTTACCGGTTAGCGGAGGTCTCGGCAAATATTATTGATCAATGCGTTGCTCAAGGTGTGCCATTTGCAAGAGATTACGGTGGATTATTAGACAACCGATCGTTCGGTGGGGTTTTAGTATCAAGAACGTTTTATGCAAAAGGCCAAACAGGTCAGCAATTGCTTCTAGGGGCTTATTCTGCTATGTCTCGCCAAATTGGAAAAGGCAAGATAAAGATGTACAACCGTCACGAAATGTTAGACGTGGTTAAGGTTGATGGAAAGGCGCGCGGAATTATTGCAAGAAATTTGGTTACAGGAGAAATCGAAAGACATTCAGCGCATGCAGTAGTTATTTGCTCTGGGGGTTATGGAAACGTATTTTTCTTATCGACCAATGCAATGGGCTCTAACGTAACTGCAGCATGGAAAATCCATAAAAAAGGCGCCTTCTTCGCAAATCCATGTTATACTCAAATTCACCCAACATGTATTCCTCGTTCTGGTGATCATCAGTCTAAATTAACGCTCATGTCTGAGTCTTTAAGAAATGACGGTAGAATTTGGGTTCCCAAGAATATTGAAGACGTAAAAGCAATCCGTGAAGGAAAGCTAAAACCAACTCAAATTAAAGAAGAAGACAGAGATTACTACTTAGAGAGACGTTACCCTGCATTTGGTAATTTGGTACCACGAGATGTTGCTTCAAGAGCAGCAAAAGAACGCTGCGATGCCGGATATGGTGTTAACAAAACTGGAGAAGCGGTTTACTTGGATTTCTCTTCCGCAATAATGCGATACGGAAACGAAAAAGCTACTGTTGAAGGGATTGAAAACCCATCTCAAGATGAGATAAGAGAACTGGGCGAAGGCGTAGTTGAAGCAAAATATGGAAACTTATTCCAGATGTACGAGAAAATCGTTGATGAGAATCCGTACAAAACACCAATGATGATTTACCCTGCAGTGCATTATACAATGGGCGGTATTTGGGTAGATTATAATCTAATGACAACTATTCCCGGGTGTTATGCTTTGGGTGAAGCTAATTTCTCAGATCATGGGGCAAATCGTTTGGGTGCTTCTGCTTTGATGCAAGGATTGGCAGATGGTTAC
Organism: Salibacteraceae bacterium; assembly: GCA_965661115.1. Lineage (GTDB taxonomy): Bacteria > Bacteroidota > Bacteroidia > Flavobacteriales_G > Salibacteraceae > UBA6770. Next base: position 27,794 of record CBFICO010000016.1, on the reverse strand, counting down.
TTTGTAATACCTTACACTATTGGTGACTATCTCGCCAATGATATACGAACAGGACCAATATCTACTGATTTACCCGAGTTTGAAGAAGCAGAGAATTCTGTAAAAGACACACTTAGTAAGCTGATTAACAACAACGGTAAGCACTCTGTTGACTATTTCCACAAACGTTTAGGTAAAGTTATGTGGGATAAAGTTGGAATGGCTCGTAACGAAAAAGGTTTGAAAGAGGCGATTGCTGAAATTCAACAAATTCGTAAAGAATTTTGGGAAGATGTGCGTGTTCCAGGAGATATGAACGAACTTAACCCTGAGTTAGAAAAAGCAGGCAGAGTGGCTGACTTTTTGGAGCTAGGTGAATTGTTTGCAAAAGATGCGCTTGAACGAAATGAGTCTTGCGGTGGTCATTTTAGAGAAGAATCTCAAACCGAAGAAGGAGAGGCGCTAAGACACGACGATGAATATGCTTATGTGGCGGCATGGGAATATACCGGTGAGCCCAAAGATGCAGTTTTGCATAAAGAGCAGTTAGAGTTTAAGGATATTGAGTTGAAACAACGTAGCTACAAATAGAAAACAGTAGTTATAAATAACTAAAAGTTATGGATTTAACGTTAAAAATTTGGAGACAGAAGAATAAGGATACTAAGGGTGAGATGAAATCTTACCCGGTAAAAAATGTATCTCCAGATTCTTCTTTTTTAGAAATGTTAGATGAGCTTAATAACGAGCTTATCGAAAAAGGTGAGGAGCCTGTTGCTTTTGACCACGATTGTAGAGAGGGTATATGTGGAATGTGTTCACTATATATAAATGGCGAGGCACATGGCCCGGACAGAGGAGTAACTACATGTCAATTGCACATGCGTAAATTTAAAGATGGAGATACCATTTTCATCGAGCCATGGAGAGCGGATGCATTTCCGGTAGTCAAAGACTTAGTGGTTGACCGTTCTGCATTTGACAGAATAATGAATGCAGGTGGGTTTATCTCTGTAAATACTTCTGGAAATACTCAGGATGCTAACCTGACGCCTATACCAAAAGACGATGCAGATAAAGCGTTTGATGCGGCTACTTGTATTGGCTGTGGAGCTTGTGTTGCAACTTGTAAAAATGCTTCGGCAATGCTTTTTGTTTCTGCTAAGGTTTCACAATTGTCGTTACTGCCGCAGGGTCAGGTAGAGGCTTCAAGAAGAGCAACACACATGGTTGCGCAAATGGATCAAGAAGGTTTTGGAAATTGTACGAACACTGGAGCATGTGAAGTAGAATGTCCTAAAGGTATCTCATTAGAGAACATTGCCAGAATGAATAGAGAATACCTTTCTGCAACGTTGACTTCAGATTAAGTTCTGTAAAATAGATTAAATGATAGCCCTTCTATTTGGAGGGCTTTTTTTATGCATTGCAATACGTTATTCGTGTTGATAAAATTGCCAATGAAAACACAACCCCGTATTCATTTTGCATAACCTATACCCCTAAGTTTGTGTGACTTTAATAAGTAGTACATGCCGGATTTTAAAGGTTCAATAAGTTCTAAATTACCTCAGGTAGGTACAACTATATTTACCACAATGTCTGCATTGTCAGCAGAACACAACGCCATAAATCTAAGTCAAGGTTTTCCTGATTTTGGTGTTGATCCAACCTTATTAAACTTAGTGGATAAGTACCTTAAACAAGGATATAATCAATATGCTCCTATGCCTGGAGTGCTTCCACTTAGGCAGGCTATTTCAGCTAAAATGGAAAAGGCATATTCGTGCTCGTATGATCCACAATCGGAAATAACCATTACTGCAGGTGCTACGCAGGCAATTTATTCAGCAATTTCTTCAGTAGTTAAGGATGGAGATGAAGTCATTTTATTTACTCCAGCCTATGATTGTTACGGTCCTACCATTGAATTGAATGGGGGTAAACCAATTTATATCCAAATGCAACCTCCGTACTATGGCATTGATTGGGACGAGGTAAAAAAGACCGTTAATTACAGAACCAAACTGATAATCATAAATACACCGCATAACCCAACAGGTGCAATTCTTTCTGCAAAAGACATGCTTCAATTGCAGAAAATAACGGAGAATAGCGACATCATGATTTTGAGTGATGAGGTGTATGAGCATATTATTTTCGATGGTTATGAGCACCAAAGTGTAGCAAGGTATCCCAAGCTAGCCGAGCGGAGCTTTATTGTGTATTCCTTTGGTAAAACCTTCCATGCTACTGGCTGGAAATTGGGATATTGCGTAGCTCCAGAAAAAATGATGGTTGAGTTTCGCAAGGCACATCAATTTCAAACTTTTGCTTGTAATCACCCAATGCAAATGGCATTAGCAGAGTATATGTTAGATGAAGAGCATTTTGCCAATATTGGATCCATGTATCAGTACAAAAGAGATTTGTTTAACTCTTTATTAAAAGATTCGCGCTTCGAAATCAGACCAAGTGCTGGTACTTACTTTCAACTGTTGGATTACTCTGCTATTATTGATGAAAAAGATACCGAAGTAGCCAAAGAATGGACAATAAACAATAAGGTAAGCTCAATTCCTGTTTCTGTGTTTTACAGAAAACCGGTATATAATCATGTACTCCGGTTTTGTTTTGCCAAACAAGATGAAACGCTGGCTGCGGCCGCAAAAATTTTAAGTCAGTTGTAGTATGCCAGATCTAAAAGTAAGTATCGTTCAGTTTAATATAGCTTGGCAAGACCCGCAAAAGAATCTCAAAAAAATTGAAAGTCTTTTGCTTAATGTAGATCGTACTGATTTAATAGTGCTTCCTGAAATGTTTACCACTGGTTTTACCATGGATGTAACTAAGCTTGCTGAAAAAATGGAAGGCTCTACCATAAATTGGATGCGAAAACTCGCGGACAAAAAAGGAGCAACTGTAACCGGAAGTTTAATTATTGAAGAGGAAGGCAGCTATTACAATCGCCTTATTTGGATGCGTCCAAATGGAGAGCTGAGTTATTATAATAAGCGTCATTTGTTTAGAATGGCAGGTGAAGATGAGCAGTTTTCAGAAGGAGTTAAGAAAATTTATCCCATAATAAAAGGCTGGAGAATTTGTCCGCTCATTTGTTATGATTTGCGTTTTCCGGTTTGGAGTCGAAATCAGAATAATTATGATTTGCTTTTATACGTAGCCAATTGGCCAGCTCCAAGGAGTAATGCATGGAATAGCTTAGCTCAGGCAAGAGCAATTGAAAACTTAAGCCCTGTCGTTATAGTAAATAGAGTTGGAACTGATGGAAAAGGAATTCAATACCAAGGGGATTCAAAAGTAATTAACGCAAAAGGAGAGGTTGTTTGTGAGTTTGAGACTCCAGTTGAGGGAGTGCGCACCGCTACTTTGCGCCAAGCGGAGTTAAAGGCTTTTAGAGCTAATTTTCCAGCTCATTTAGACGCAGATTCATTCATTATTCAGGAATAGTCCAAGTAATATTCTTATCCCAACCTTCTTTCATTTCAAGCGGCTCTGAGTAGAAAATTACACGTTCAGGTAAGGTTCTCGGAATGTACTTTCCGGTTGTCCATTTACCATCTTTGTTTTCATCAAATATGAGCTTGATTTTGTACTCTCCCGGCGATAAATTGGGGTAACTCAGTGTTGAATCTTTAGATAAAATATCTTCTCTGAAAATGTATGAGCCTTTGCTCATAAGTTGAATAATTGCGTTACCAGTAATTGGTGGCAATTCCACTTTAAGTTCAAGATTTGCGTATTCAATGTCGCTCCGAGTTTTAAACTTAAAACTCATAAATTCCGAGAAATAACCTAGAGTATTTTTTACCAAAGAATCGGGTAATAGCAATTCATATTTTGATTCCTGCTCTATTTTAAAATCCAGTTTTAATTTTTTAGAACCAACCTGAATTAAGTTGACATCCAAAGTATCCGATTCTCCAACTTTTAGCTTGGCGTTTTTATTAAAACTCAAAATAGGTGAATTGCTAGTTAGTATAAGGCTTTCAAAATATTTTGCATAACCAGAATTTGTATTTAATTCAAGCGTGGGTTTAGGTAATTTACTGGTGTCAACCGGATTCAGCTTGAGGTTTACGGTATCCAATATTTCACCATCAGCAGAGATTTTAAAACTCAATGTAGAGTCTTTGTCTTCTCCAATGTTTGTCCATAATGAAAGGGTGTCTCCTTGTAGTGTTGTATCCGATACATACCAAGACTTTTTAAAGGTTCTGCCTAAAATGTCAATTGAAACTTCATTGGCATATCTATTAAGAATCAGCTGAATCAATCCCGGCTCAACTTCTTTTAGGGAGACAACGAATTGTTTTTTGTTATCGGGTTCAAATAATTTTAACGTAAGGCTAGAGTCTGGATTTTCGGTGTCAATTCTATTTAGCAAAAACCCAATTGGTTCGTTAGGTATATCGTACAGTCGATTATTATTCTGATCCAACAACGTGAAAATCGAAAATTTTCCCGTCTTTAAGTAATTGAAAGAAAACTCACCTTGCTTGTTGGTTTTTGTGTAATAATATGGTCGCTGCAAGGAAGGAACTGAATCGCCAGTTTCTTCAAAAAGCAATACCAACGCTTTATCTACCGGTTCCAAATCAAAAGCATTTTTTAGCGTTCCGGAAAACTTTAAGGAATCTATGTAATCTCCAGTAGAAAAGACCACCACGTTGGAATCTAGAATTACCCCTTCATGAAAATCTTTTACCCCGTTCCCTAAGTTTATAGTGTAGGTAGTATTTGGCAGCAATTCGTCTTTAAAACTTATGATAAGGGTTTTATTGTTGACTTTGTATTCCGGTTCATTTTCTGAGGGTGGAGAAACTATTGCCTCCTGGTTGAGTTGGTTTAAAACAATAAACTCGTCAAACTGAAGTCTAACCTCGTCACCTTCAAAATTGGTAGAGCCAATGTCCGGAATTGCTTTTTTAATTTTAGGTGGAGCTTCGTCTTTTGGTCCACCACTTGGGTTGCCAATTTGAGCGCAAGAAGCCAACAGAAATATTGAAGCTGAAAAAAGTAGGTACCTCACCTAAAAAACTGTTCTGAAATGAGTTTACAAATTAACTCTAAATCTTTTTGGTGTTTAGGTGTAAAAGCATCAAATTTTTCGCTGTCTATATCCAGCACTCCTATCACTTTCTCATTCTCAATTATTGGAACAACGATTTCGGAATTAGACAAACTGCTACAAGCAATGTGACCTTCAAACTCGTGAACATTTTTTACAATGATTGTTCTTTTTTCAGCCCAAGAAGTTCCACATACGCCTTTACCTTTTTGAATAGTAGTACACGCAATAGGTCCTTGAAAAGGGCCTAACTCAAGCTGATTGTTCTGAACTAGGTAAAATCCGGTCCAAAGGGCTATTTCTTTCCAGTGCTCATGGATTAATGCGCTTACGTTGGCCAGCGTTGAAACCAAATTGGTTTCGTTTTCAATTAAGCTTTTTGCGTTTAATACTAGGTCTGAATGCTCCAACTTTTTCATATTCGCAAAGTATTCTAAATTATTTTCAAATCGTTGCCAATTGACCCTAATTGAAAACTCAAAATTTTAGTTTTTTAAGTTTTTTAAAAAAGTTACTTTAGCCGACTGTTTTGAGGCAACCATTGAAAATAATGCACGTCTTGACAAGAAGAAACAAAAAAACATCATTATGAAAAAGCTCCTCACTTTATTTTTTGGATTAATTATCGGTCTTTCGTTCTACAACGAAGCATCAGCGTCTCACCTTGCAGGTGGTAGTATTAGATATGATTACGTGGGCCCAACTCCGGGTTCTACAACCTCTTGGCGTTATAAGATTACCATTTATGCTTTTAGATATTGTGGTTCAGGTAACACAGCAACTTATGGTTGTGGTGCAAGACAGGAAGAGGTATACGCAGAGTGTACACAATCTGGAGCTCGGTTGGGACCAATACGTTTAACAGCGGTTCCATATGTACCAAAGCCAGGAGAAAGACCAAACGCTAGAGGTGCAAGAGATGTTTCTGATGTTTGTACCAATAAGCAAACGGGCTGTGAAGTTCGCGGAGGTGTTAATGGGTACGAGCTTTTTGTGTGGGAAGGTACGGTAGATTTACCTAGATGTAACTCATGGAGGTTTACCTATAAAAGTTGTACATGCTGCCGTAATGGCGTTCAAAATTTTACAGGAGGTTCAAATACAGGCCTAGAAACCTTTATTAATACCGCGTGGTCTCCTCGCCAAAACCCAGGAGGTGCACCTGCTAACAGTGCTCCAATTTTTGCTGATGAAGCAAAACCTTTCCCATCAGTTTGTGTTGGGCAGGATGTGTTTTACGGAATTGGTACATACGATAAAGAAGGTGATAGTTTACGTTTTGAGGCTGTCTGCCCATGGGCAACCACAGGTACTGGTGGAAGACCTGTCCTTACTCGAATGAATCCAAGAGGAACAGGGGTAAGTTGTACTCGACCAATACCAGGATTGGTATTGGACCCAGCTACTGGATTAATATCTTTTACTCCAACTACAACGGGGAGTTTTATTGTAGCATTTTATGTAAGTGAGTATGAGCGTTGTACGGGTATTTTGAAAGGGAAAACCTATCGTGAGGTTCAGTTCCAAGTGGCTACGTGTAGTAACAAGGTTCCAGAAGATATTAGCGGTATTTCCAATATCACAGGTAAAGCTACTTTGCTTTCTGCTTATAAGTTGGAAGTATGTAATGGCGATTTAATTACTTGGGAGGATACTCTAGAAGATCCAGACAGAGGAGATACCATTCGCTTTATTGAAACGAACTTAGATCGTGTAATGCCAAATGCTAGAATGGATGTAATTTCAATTGGTCAAAGAAACAAAATTGTAGTTCGTTTTACTTGGAGAGCTACCATGGGCTTAGACCCAATCAAGAGTTTCTTCATGACCTTTACAGACGATAAGTGTGATGTACCCGGAAGTGGCTTCTCGGTATTTGAGTTGGATGTAAAACCCTCGGCAGCGCTTGATCCAGATATGTATGTATGTAAAGGCGATACGGCTTACATGCAGGGTTACGGAAGTAACACGTTTAAATGGACGAGTTTGTATGGAGATCCACTCTTACCAGGAGTAAACTGGTTTCCAGACACTACTCCGGGAGTAGATACCAACCGAACAGCTAAGTTTTTACCTAATGTAACCAGTGCATTGGCCATAGAAGTTCCTAACGTAAGAGGCCTGTGTGGAGAGATAGTTCAGAACTGTTTTGTACGCGATACCATTATTGTGCACGTACCAGAAGCTTATCAGATTAGTATGCCAAACGACACTGTAATCTGTAACCCAGCAACAGGGCCATTGACAGTAACCCCAAACAAAACAAACTTAAAGTACACCTATCAATGGGCACCTTCAAGAAACTTGAATAACGATACTATTCAGAGCCCAACGTTTTCGAATGTGCTGAAGAACACAAACTTCATGGTAACGGTAACATCAGATTCAGGCTGTGTAAGAGAAGGTAGCATACAAGTAGATGTAACGAATCCCTTCCCGCAAAACATGCGAGCTATGGCTTCAGATACCTTGATATGTTTAGAAGACACGATAGACATGTGGGTAAACACTGGATCAATTAATTACGGGTCATGCGATACTTCTATCTATCCATGCTTAGGAAGTACAGTAGACAGAACCTTTGGTTCAGGTGCAATAAGAAGTATAAGTGGTCAGAATACGGCACCAGTAGTGTATGCCAGTAGAAACCGCTCGATACGCGCACAGTTTTTATATACCGCAGCCGATTTAAAAGCCAGAGGTATAGGAGCAGGTCCAATAACATCCATAGGGTTTGATATAGCTCAAGTAGCACCACATGGTCAAAACCCATTTAATGCCTTTACCATAAAGATAGGCTGTACATCAAGCAATAAGTTAACTACCACGTTTGTACCTAATTTACGAACCGTATTTGATGCTAAGCCACAGATACCCGTATTGGGTTGGAACACGCATACGTTTGATAGAGATTATGTATGGGATGGTGTATCGAACTTAATAGTAGAAGTATGTTGGGATAACGGTAGTAACGTATACAACTGGGATCATATCATGACCTTTGATGTAACCGGTTACGCGTCTTCGATTAGATATTACTCAAGAACAGCAAATGCGGCATGTAATGCAGCCAGAGCCACAGGAAATGCAATGTTCCTATTACCAAGAACCAAGTTTGGAGTATGTTCAGGCATAAACTCAGGTAACTACAGTTTCCAATGGGTGGCAGACCCAGCAACAAGCAATGGCGGTTTTATAGCAGCAACAAACGGAGACAGCACGGTAGCAAGTGTAAACTTAACAACGGCAAAGAATTACAAAGCCTTTATTGCCGATACAAGCGGTGTGTGTTTTGATACCTTGGATTTGAAGATAAATGTAGTGAGCAAGTATCAGGTAAAACCAGATTCATTACCACTACAGTGTGTAACCGGAGGAATTATCAATTTAACCTCCCCAACACCACACACGATATCAAATCCAGGTGGAAAATGGAGTGGATTAGGTATAATAGACGATACCTTAGGACTATGGAATCCGACAATATCAGGAGCAGGTTCATTCCCCGTAACGTTTAACGTAACAGGAGATAAGTGCGCAAATTCAGGCACTACTATATTGAACATAGCAGGCTTACCAGATCCGAGTATCTTAAAGCCAGATTCAGCCTGTTCATTGTATAGTAACGATAGCAGACATGAGCTGGTAGCAAAAATACCAGGAGGGTTCTTCAGTGGATTTGGAGTAGATTCGGTAATAACACCTACCCCGCTACCAGGAACAAGAGATTATTACATAGATGGAACTAAGTTTAATCCTACCCCAGGGAAACCAGATACAGCGTATGTTAACTACAAGTTGCTTGTAGGCTGCTGGCACGATTCAACGATAAAGATACCAGTAGTAGCACCATTTGACACCACATATTTAGGTGTGATTCACAACGGGCTGCCAGTATTTACCAAAGAGTTCTGTTCAACTAGCGATAACGATACGTTAGCAGGCGCAGGCAAAGGCGGCGTATGGAGTATAGTACCAGCTCCAGGCAGTAGTGATATTATACCAGAAATAGAGAAGCAATCGATACGAGATAGCATACGAGGAGTATTCAATCCAAGATTGATAAACGATGGTGAAGGCGGTAAGCGTTGGATACAAATTAGTAGAGCTGGATTCTGTGGGGATACCGGAAGATATGAGATAGATATCTTTAGAGCACCACAGGTAGAGATACTAGCAGAGAACTTCTGTTTTAAAGCCCCAGGAGATTGTATCGATAGTGAGATACCAGCCAGTGAGCGTAAGAAGTTGATTAAAGTACGCGTAGCTAAGTCACCTTTTAAGACGATAGTACCAGGAGACCCGAACAGTTATGTTGATGTAGTAACTGCAACAAAAGCAGAGACAGGATGGAACAACGTAATAGAGTCCGATAAAGTAAGTAAGTGGGATGGAACCTCATGGGGAATGATATTCCCATACAAATTTGAGTATAGCTTCTGTCAGTTGCCAGAAGGAAGATATCCAATAAGTTACACTATGGGACTTAAGTACAGAAACGGAACAAATCATCCAGATTCTATCTGTTCGTTTACCCACGATACAGCTATTTTCATATCAAAAACACCAGATGCCCCAATAGCATCGGATGAAGATTATAGAATCTGTTTAGGTGATACGGTACCAGACCTGAAGTTTGAGGACTTTGCACCCGGTTTAACCTTAGAGTGGTACAACGATGACATAGATCAAGATGCCGCCAATGCGATATCAAAAGGTAACCCAATAACAGCCGATACAGCTTATGAGCGAATAGTACCACAAATAGGTGGAACGTATTATGCAAGACTAAGAGATGCGGCAGGCTGTATAAGTAAAGCAGGGTCAATAGAGTATTCGGTATTTGGATACCCATTGGTATCTTTCTCAAGAAGCTTGGATACCGTTAGAATCGGAGAAGAAGTGAGTTATACCAATACATCGGAGTATAATGAGTTACCAATAGAGTACAAGTGGAAGTATGGTGTAGCACAGCCATCGTTGGGTGGAAATACAGACGTTGAGTTCTCAGGTACACCAGAAGAGAGTCCATGGTACACCATGCCAAGTGCCGATTACGGAGTATTGACAACTGCAGGCGAAGCATTTGGGTTAGAGCTAGTGAGGTTGATAGGAATAAACGAGATAGGTTGTGCCGATTCAATTCAGTATGTATTGTATGTCGATCAGTTAGTAGAGCCGAGGTTCCCTAACGTGTTTACACCAAACGATGATGGCATGAACGATTGGTGGAGTGCAATAAGCCCAATAGAGAATGGTAACTACAACGAAGAGTTGTTGATAGCCGCTTACCAAGAGCAGTTCTTAGAAATAACAGGTTATATCTATGACCGATGGGGAAGAAAAGTGTATGAACTTACTATGGACACTCCATTCTGGAAAGGTGAGAACAAAGCTGGAAATGCACAACCCGATGGAACCTACATGTACACCATAGAGATGAAGATTAGATCTGCATCAGAAGAGGTGTTCGAAGAACAAGGAACCATTACTCTTATTAGAGGTAAGTAGGTTTTTGTAACTATAATTATATTGAAAAGCCTCCCATTTGGGAGGCTTTTTTTATGCAGTATTGTAGAATAATGTGGGTTAATTTGATAGCTATTACCATAAAAGCGTCATTCCTGCGAAAGCAGTAATCTAAGATCTACCTCAGATTCCTTGTCGGGCAAGCAATGCAGGCTATTCCCACAACATTCTACAATACTGCGTTTTTATGCTTTAAAGATTGCAGGTTTCTTATTCCGAAACAACTTTTACTCCACCAATATTTTATTCAACAACTCCGAAATTTCCTCAGCCTTAGTCAAAGTCATCATGTGTGAGCCTTTTTCAATGACATAATCGCAATTCACATTTCTAATTGGAATAGTATGGTCATTTGTGCCATGAATATGAATAATTCTTTTAGGTGCTTCGGTCTGTTCCCATCTGATAATCATGCGAACCGTTCGTTTTAATAATTTGGGGTCTTTGTCTTTAAGCATAGCCTTAAAGATTTCTTTGTTGCGCCTTCTATCGAGTTCTACAATTGGCTGTAGCATTCTTGCTCCACCTTTTACCAATAGTTTTGGTACCAAACTATAAACTGGAATTGCTCGTTGAAATTGATATTGAACGGGAAGCTCTTTCCGACTTTTTGCACTGGAAATTATAATCGTTTTTTGAGGGGAAAGAAAGGTGTTCATTTCCGTAGCCAACATGACACCTAAAGAAACTCCTACCAACACAAAAGGTTCTGAAGTGTCTATTTGATTAGCCAATAACTGGGCAAACTCGTTCATGCTTTGTTTCTTGGTTGGTGTGCTGTATTTTATGTGTTTAATGGTAAAAGAACTATCCAATTTTAAATCTTGCAAAATCCGAGCATCACTTCCTTGCCCGGGAATAAGATAGATGGTGGTTTGTGCATTATTTGAACCCATTAAAAACAAAATAAAGCTAAAGACGCAAATTGATTTTCTGAGAAAGGTTTCCACACCCCAAATCTCACAATTATTTAAACACCTTCTTAAACCAACTCGCAATACTTCTTTTTTTGCTATATGAAGTTTAACATTCAGCCACCGATATTATTTGTAACAATTGCACTGCTATCAAGCAGTTGTTTTTTGAATCAAAGACGTGTAAAGGAGCCCAAAAAAGACCCTAAGCCTATTTCTGTATCTGAAGAAATGAAGGAGTTGGGGTATTACAACGATTTCAGAGCGTGTTATGATGTGTTGCATTACGCAATTGAAATAGAACCTAACCCAGAAAATAAAACCATAAACGGAAGCGTAGTTTTTACTTGTAGATTAGATAGCTTGAGCGATACCTTACAATTCGATTTGCATAAAAACCTTGATGTTAAAGGCATTTATATCAAAGACGATTCTGAGCCTGTTCCTTTCAATAGAAATTATCGAGCCATTAGGTTTGCCATCGATGAATACGAAATAAAACAGGGAGATGTTTTCAAGTTCAAGATAGAATATGGCGGTAAACCCAACAAAGCAAAGAAGCCACCTTGGCGAGGTGGAACAGTTTGGAAAAAAGACAAAAACAAACTGCCTTGGCTTGGTGTGGCTTGCGAAGGAGACGGGGCAAGTATTTGGCTACCTTGCAAGGACCACAACAAGGAGGAGGCAGACTCTATTTCTATGAGTATAATTTGTGCTCCTGAATTGGTTGGTGTAAGTAACGGTAAACTGCAAAGTGTAGATACCTTGCTAGACGGTCGCCTCAAATTTAATTGGGCAACATCTTATCCTATAAATACATACAACATTACCTATTATGTGGGCGATTTTGTGGAGATAAAAGACACCGTAAATGCTAAGCGAGGAGTAGTGGATATTTCGCATTATGTGTTGCGAGAAAACAAAGCAAAAGCCACAGAACATTTCCAGCAAGTACACGATATCTTCCACTTTTTTGAACAGAAGTTTGGTCCATATTCTTGGGTGAATGACGGGTTTAAACTGGTAGAGTCGCCGTACGCCGGCATGGAGCATCAAACGGCTATTGCTTATGGAAGCGGATACAAAAACACTTGGTATATTCACTCCGATTACATTGTGCTGCACGAAACCGCCCATGAATGGTGGGGTAATTCTCTTAGCGCTACCGATTTTGCACATATATGGATTCATGAGGGTATGGCAACCTTTGCCGAAGGGCTCTATGCAGAGCATGTTGAAGGGGAAGATGGTTACTTGAGAAAATTGGGTATTGATAGATGGACAATTCAGAATAAACGACCAATTGTTGGCCCAGAAGATTTAGTGTATTTCAACTATAAAGAGGCCGATTGTTACAGTAAAGGTGCTGTTGCTTTGCAAACCTTACGTTCAGTAATTAATAACGATTCGGTGTTTTTTGATATCATTCAATCGTTTTACCGAGAGAATGAAATGGGTTTAGTAACCACTTACGATTTTATTGATTTGGTAAACGCAAAAACAGGCGAGGATTACCAATGGTTTTTTAATCAATACTTCTTTAGTCGGCACGTGCCAACATTAGAGCATTTTGTTGGTTTTGACGGCTACGTTTATCACCGTTGGAGCAACTGCGAACCCGATTTTAAAATGGAAGTGGAGTTGAGCTTGAATAACGTTAAGTACACCTTAAAAACAACTACAAAATTACAACGCACCGAAGTACATAAAACCGGAAATGAACACAGCTTCTTTTTTGATAATTACGCCAAATATTACCGTTGGAATAAAGACGACGATGGCTTGGTGGAGGAGTTTGAATCTGCTTTGGAAGAGAAGGGGGAGTTTTAATAAATACTGTCAGTTCGAGTTTTGCGGTTACGAAAAGTATCGAGAACAAGGAGATTTTTTACCTCAATTTCCGTTTTGCCTGTTTCGATACATCCGCTGCGGCGGACACTCAATATGACAAAACTTGATCCCGTTAATAAATCAAATGCTTAGCCGATAACTTTTTACCCACCTCATGCCGGTAAACCAATACCCTATTGCCTTCTTTATCGCTACAATCCAAGCACGCAAAATTCTTATTGTTGAACTTGGGCTGATGGGTAAAGTTGTAATGGCCTATAAACAAGGGCTTCTCTTTTTTTGTATAAGCCAAATCTTTTTGAACCATATCAAATGAAAAAGCTTGATTTTTCCAACCAGAATTCCATTTGGTAGAGACTTCTTTTAATGACTTTCCTTCATTCTTCTGCCACCATTTGTAGCGGATTCCAGTACGCTGGTTACCGTTACTATCAATAACAGACTCACCGCCAAGCAAATTGAGTTCCGGCCCCTTTAGTAAGCGTTCAATACACCAAAAACTTTTTTTGTTAAACTCAAAGCTGTTTCTAAAAAACTTTTCGTCCATAAATCCAGTAGGGTGTTTTCCTATCAACCAATCAATCCACTCTAAATCCCAGCATGCATGTACAGCTCTTAGGTGTTCGTTTTCAAAATAGAGGGGTAATGTCCTAAACCATGCTAAATGCTCTTTAAGTTGATTTGAATGACCTTTATAACTTTTAATTGTGGCGCGATGCTGTCGAGTGTTTTTTCGGGTGTGTCTTCTTAAAAAAGATTTTTTGTCTTTTTTGGTTAGATATCCCATAAAGTTGAACTCGTGGTTACCTAAAATCACCTCTGCAACGCCCGCTTCGTGAAGCTTTTTCACCAATTCAACTACTTTCCTAGAGTCGGGTCCTCTATCTACCAAATCACCCAAAAAAATGAGTTTTCCATTGGTAAAATTGATGTCATTTCCAGGAAACACTAGGCCAACAGATTTTAACCTACGCAGTAATCTATCGTATTGGCCGTGGATATCGCCTATGATATAGTAAACCTGACCTTGCATTGGTTTCAAAGATTGATTTTATTGCCGACTTTACCTTGTGTTTTTACGTGTAGTTTCAAATAAAAAATCAACAATTTAAATTTTGATTTATTAATTCGTATAGCTCAACTAACTGTGTTCCAAATAAACGAAGAGTGCTTCAAATCCATTACTTTTGCAGCCCCAATTTAAAAAAGCAGTTTTTTGAAGGGTATAGTTTTGAAATAAAGGCATTTAGCTTAAAAATAACAGATCTGCAATGGATATCAAACAAGAAAAAATTGACGATTTAAACGCGGTTATTAGCATTACCGTTACACCAGAAGATTACACAGAAAAAGTAAACTCAGTACTAAAAAGTTACCGTGCAAAGGCAAACTTGCCTGGATTTAGAAAAGGAAAAGTTCCTTTTGGTGTGGTTAAGAAAATGTACATCGACGGGGTAATGGCCGAAGAGGTAAACCGCATGCTAGTTGATAACCTGTACAAATACATTGAAACCGAAAAGCTTCAGGTACTTGGAAACCCAATCCCAGGAAAAGATGAAGCGGTTCGCGAATCGTTAAAAGAGGGCGAAACTTTTGAGTTTAAATACGATATTGGTTTGTCTCCAAAATTGGAAATCGGTTTGTCGAATAAGTTCAAAATGGATTATCACAAGATTAAAGTTGATGACGAACTAATCGACAAGTATGTAAAAGACCTTACGCGTAGATACGGCTCTATTATGGACGTAACCAAAGTAGGCGAGTCGGATATGGTGAATGTATCGTTAAACGAACTGGACAGCAAAGGCAACAAGGTTGAAGGTGGAATTCATAGTCACGCTAGCATTGCTTTAGAATATTTAGAGAACGATAAAGCCAAAAAGGCGCTTATCGGAAAAGGGTTAGACGATAAATTGGTGGTTGACCCAAGAGATTACTCAAAAGGTGATGCCGATTTAGCTGCAATGCTTCACATTGATAAAAAAGATGTAGGCAACGTTGGGAAGAAATTTGAGCTAATCATTAAAAAGATTCACCAAATCACGCCATGTGAGGTAAACCAAGAGTTTTTCGACAAACTTTTTGGTCCTGATGCTGTTAAATCTGAAAAAGAATTCAGAGAAAAATTAGGTGAAGACTTAGCTAAGACTTTAGAAAACGATTCAGATAAGTTGTTGGTTAAGCACTTATTTGAAAAGCTTAACGAAAAGCACAAAATTGATCTTCCAGCTGAGTTCTTGAAAAGATGGTTGGTACTTTCAAATAAAGACGTTGCTGCTGAAGAAATCGAAAAAGATTTTGACGGATTCTTAGAAAATATGAAACGTCAGTTAATTGAAAATCAAATCATTACAGAAGCTGAGCTAAAAGTTGAATTTGATGAGGCATTAGACAGAACTAAAGCTTTATTTGCTCAACAAATGGCACAATACGGTAGCGAGGTAAATGACGAAGACATTACTAAAGCTGCTCAAAATTACTTAGCTAAAAACGAAGAATCACGTCAGATTTTTGAGCAATTGATGCAAGAGAAGCTGTTAACGATGTATAAAGAGACGCTTAACTTAAAAACCAAAGAAGTGAGCTTTGATGATTTCGTTAAATTAGCAACCGGCAATAATGCCAAAAAAGGTATCCTGGATAGTTTATCCAATTTGGTGAAAATGTAATATGGACGGAAAAGAATTTAGAAAATATGCCACCATGCACAAAGGCATGAGTGGAATGGCTGTAGATCAGTATATAGAATCAAGCATAAGACCAATTAGAGGCATGACGCCGTACATCCTTGAAGAACGTCAGATGAATGTGCAAGCAATGGATGTATTCTCAAGATTAATGATGGACAGAATCATTTTCTTGGGCACTGGAATCGATGACCAAGTGGCTAACATTGTGCAAGCGCAGCTGTTGTTTTTGGCTTCCGCGGACGCTAACACAGACATTCAGATTTATTTGAATAGCCCAGGCGGTTCAGTTTATGCTGGTTTGGGTATTTACGATACCATGCAATATGTAGAGCCAGATGTAGCTACTATTTGCACAGGCATGGCGGCTTCTATGGGAGCGGTGTTGTTATGTGCTGGCGAAAAAGGTAAGCGTTCAGCTTTGCCACATGCTAGAGTAATGATTCACCAACCTATGGGCGGTGCTCAAGGTCAGGCAAGTGATATTGAAATTACTGCACGCGAAATTCAGAAATTAAAGAAAGAATTGTACGAGATTATTGCTAAACACTCAGGTCAGACATATGATAAGATTTGGGAAGATGGCGATAGAGACTACTGGATGACTGCCGATGAGTCAAAAGCATACGGCATGGTAGACGAGGTACTTACTAAATAAAAGCTTATGGCTAAAAATGAACCACCTTGTTCATTTTGTGGTAAAAGCAAGAGCGAGGTAAACATATTAATTGCAGGCATTTCTGGTCACATTTGTGATGGATGTATTGCGCAGGCTCAGCACATTGTTGAGGAAGAAGTTACTCAGCGCGTTGAATCTTCTATTTCAAAATCGCTCAACCTTCTTAAACCAAGAGACATAAAATCTCATTTAGATGAGTTTGTTATTGGTCAGGAAGATGCTAAAAAAGTGCTTTCTGTAGCGGTTTACAATCACTACAAAAGAATCACCCAAAAAATGGAAGACGACGATGTAGAAATCGAAAAGTCTAACGTGATTCTTTTAGGTGAAACAGGTACTGGTAAAACCTTGTTGGCTAAAACGGTTGCTAAGATTCTGAACGTGCCTTTTGCCGTTGCCGATGCTACTGTAATTACAGAGGCAGGATATGTAGGAGAGGATGTAGAAAGTATTCTTTCTAAGGTACTGCAAGCTGCGGACTACGATGTTACAGCAGCTGAAAGAGGGATAGTTTTTATTGATGAGATCGATAAAATTTCACGCAAAAGCGATAACCCTTCCATTACTCGAGATGTATCTGGTGAAGGTGTTCAACAAGCTATGCTTAAATTGTTGGAAGGTGCTGAAATTGGCGTTCCACCAAAAGGTGGGCGTAAGCATCCGGAGCAGAAGCTGGTGAATATAAATACCAAGAACATTTTGTTTGTTACAGGTGGAGCTTTTGTAGGCATTGATAAAATAATCAGTTCAAGACTGAATACTACTTCTGTAGGATATGCTTCAAAAAAGAAACGCGCAAGCAAAGTTTCTAGCGAGAATATGTTTCAGTACGTAACTCCACAGGATTTGAAAAAGTTTGGTTTGATTCCTGAGCTAATTGGACGTTTTCCTGTGCTTACCTACTTAAATCCGCTTGACGAATCTGCATTAAGAAGAATTCTAACGGAGCCCAAAAATGCGCTGATAAAACAATACGTAAAACTCTTTGAAATGGAAGATATTAAGCTATCTGTGGATAAAGAAGTGTTGGATTTTATGGTAAAAAAGGCATTGGAATTTGCTTTAGGCGCTCGTGGCTTGCGCTCCATTTTTGAGGCAGTAATGGTGGACGCTATGTACGAATTACCTTCAGAAAAAGAAACGAAGGAGTTTAGACTTACTTTGAGTTACGCAAAAGAAAAACTGAAGAATACGACTATTCAGAATTTGAAGGTGGCATAGTTTAGAGCCATAAAGTTGATATTTCAAAAGGCGCCATTGGCGCCTTTTTTCATCGCATTAAAGTTACATAGCCAGTTATGGTTCGTTCTTTAAATTCCAGTTTGTAGAAATATACTCCTTCCTGACAAGGGTTTCCAACAAATGTGCGTCCATCCCACTTTGGTGAGCCAAAAGTGGATTCATAAACCATCGCTCCCCATCGGTTAAAAATTTGAACAGAGCTACATTCTCCAAAATAATTACCCATAGAAAAATCTATGAGTTCATTTATTCCATCACCATTCGGCGTAAAAACATTGGCAATGCTATCTGCATTGAATTCTAAATCGGTCTCAGATAAACTAATAGGCTCCCTACTTGAATTTACGCAAGAGTTTGCAGAAAGAACCTCGAGTTCCAATTCGTACGAAGCAGCCTCATTGGCATCAAATTGAACAGCTCTATTTGTTCCAATTTCTTGACCGTCCAATTTCCAAGAATAATTAATTGCATCCTCTGCTAATGCTACAGCTGTAATGAACCCACCTTCGCATCCTATTTGTGCATTGGTTTCAAAAGAAGCCGATATAGCCGAAAGCACTGGCACAAAGACTTTGGTTGAGTCAATACACCCTGAAGCATCGGAAACAGTTACCGTAAAGAATTTACTTGCAGATGGATATGCTTTTGGGTTTCTGGCGGTATCTGAACTTAAATCACTTGAATTTGACCATTGGTATTTAAATGGTGCTGCACCATAAACGGTATCTACGCTCAACATAGCTGCATCACCTCCACAAGAAATGCTATCGCCAGATACAGAATAACTAAAGGTGTAAACCGAAACGGAATCAACCGATTGACAACCACTAGTGTCTACAGAAAGTAAATAATAAGTCCGATTAAAAGGATCTTTTGTTGTTGGATTTTGTGAGTTAGCATTGAGTAACTTATCTGCAGGTCCCCAAGCATAAACTGAAGTACTGGATCCAGTTGGAGAACTACCGAGTTTAATTCTTGTAATGGTATCGTTACATACAAACTTATCCTCACCAGCATCAACAGGTAAATTGCTTTTAACTTCTATTTTAATGGTGTCGGATAAAATGCAATTGGCAGAATTAAGAGAAACTATATAGGAGAAATTACCGGCAACTGTTGAATTGAATATCGGCCTGGCCTTGCGTGCGCTATCGATTAAAGTGTCGGGAAACCAAGTATAATTTAGGTCTTTTTTGAGAGAATCTGACCCAAGAATAAATGGGGTGAATTGACACAAAGCGGTATCTTCTCCAGCATTAACAAGGCCGTTATTAAGGATTGAAACAACCACCGTGTCCGCACTAGCACCACAAAAATTAGAGACTTGAACCCAATATGTTCCTGATTGGAAAATGCGTAAATCTCTATTCATGGAACCATTTTTCCAAAGCGCGTCAAAAACATGGGTATTCACACTTACCACTAGGGTGTCACCTTCACATAAGGTTGTATCTGGTCCTAAATCGGCAATTGGAGCAGGAGGGACTTCGACAGTATCCTTAATAGAAATTTGACCACAAGAATAAGTTGTGGTTAGCGATACGATATAAGTGCCATTTACAGAGTATGCATGTTGTGGGTTTTTTACTGTGTCGGTGCTGCCATCACCAAAATCCCACAGGTAGGCAAGCGGTCGTTCTAGTGATACACTTTGAAACTGCACCGTATCACCTAAACAGATGGTATCTGAGCCGTTAATAGCATTACTAAACTGAATTGTGTTAGATAGATCTACCAAAGAAACTCCAGCAGCATACCCATAAGAAATTACGTTTCCAAATCCCATGCTGTATGCAATAAAACCACAACCTTTTGTTTCAAGTCGGTGATAACCAGGGGTGATTTGAGTTGTTTTGTAAGAATAATCAGCATTTTGTGGGAATGGAGTCCAGCCTACCATTTGTACACTGTCCAAAAACATTAAACCAGTATCTGAGGTTCGTGTTAACGTATGCACGTAATGATTTGAAATAAGGCTAGTATCTACTGCAAAAAATGAAATTGAATCTAAAAACATTTGTTCTGTGGCGTTCAACATTATCATTGATGGGTCGGTTCCAGTTCTTGAACAACCATTTTGTCCGGTAACCATAAATTGACCTAACGAAATTGGTTTGTTGCTGGTATAATTGTGAATGGAGCTTACTGTGTCATCATAGTATTCACCCGCTTTAAGTTGTTTTACTAGTGTACCATCTTTAAATATTTCGGTAGAATCTTCGTCCGCTACTATTTTCACATAATCCAAGTTTATTACTGGGGTAGGAATAACAAAATAGTCTTTACCCCAAGTAGCTGTTGGCATCATAGCTTCGTAAAGCGGATCTAGTGTTCCTGGACTGCAAACAACTGAAGACCACACGTTACCCGAGTACACATAAAAACTATTGTCATTTACCGATTCGATGAGTGTACCAGTTAAATCATCTTGTACAGAATCTGCTTGGGCTTGATAAACATGATTGGGTAGTATAGTATCACGGTAAGTAATTCCCGAATCTCTGCCGCCTGCAATGTCTGCGGTTGGGGTAATATCCACTATTACAGTGTCTCCTCCACTTACTATATTAAACTCAGACTCGTAAAGCGTATTTGATCTTAATTCAGAAAAGTGAGACATTACTCTATATTTTTTTTTACCTGGAATATTTGGCAAAACCAATGATGCCTCGTGCCTTGCTGAAGCTAAGGTTACGGCAAAAACAACTATATCATTGTTCGAAGTAATGTGAATTCCTCTGTTTACATTTATTTCTGAGCCCAAAATGTTAGCATCAGCCGAGGGAATAGGAATTTTAAGTACCTGTCCAGGAGCAACCACAAAGTTTTGGTTAAATCCAGTTCCTGGAATTTCAATAGTGCCATTTGCCGCCGCATTTGAGGTGATGTTTACCCAATATTGCGCATTGGCTCTATCGCGAGTTTCAGTAAAAGCAAACCAGAAATCGGTACCAGCATTTGTAAAAAGCTGAGCGTTAATTGAAGTGGTATAGAGTACAAAGCCTGCAACCAAAATGATTATACGAAGTAACCTTAGCACCCACCAAATATAGATTTATAATATCTGGGTACATATAAAAGAAATGCCTATTGAGGAATTTCTTCAAATTTCACATTTTCAATTTGGTATTTTTCCCAGCCTTTATAATCAAAATGCCACCACTCATATTCATATACTAAGAAGCCGTTCTTTTCCATTATTCTTATTAGTAAATCTCGGTTTTTGGTTTGTTCAGGAGTTGCCCCTGTGTAGTTTGGATGTGCTGTAGAATTAAACTCATCGTAATCGCTTGGCATTGATAGAGGATTTCCAGTTTTTAACTCATAAAGGGTTAAATCTACCGCGCAACCTCTGTTATGTCTGGAACCTTTTTTTGGATCTGCCACAAAATCTTTTAAGCTATCAGGAGTTTCATCCCAAAACTTTTTGGTAACCCACCAAGGACGGTATCCATCAAATATGATTATTCCGTATCCAAGTTTTTTAAATTCCTTATGTACTTGAATTAATGCCTCTGCTGCGGGTTTTTGTAAAAATGCACGAGGTTCCGTGTACACCTTTTGGTGAATGAAATTGTTAGTGGTTGCGTAACGAATATCGAGTTTAAAAGTGGAGTCGAGCTGGGTTAGTTCTA
This sequence comes from Salibacteraceae bacterium, assembly GCA_965661115.1. Taxonomy (GTDB): domain Bacteria; phylum Bacteroidota; class Bacteroidia; order Flavobacteriales_G; family Salibacteraceae; genus UBA6770. Next base: position 6,189 of record CBFICO010000016.1, on the reverse strand, counting down.
TTAGATTCGAAGGGAGGTAATTTACTTTTTTGTTAGGTTGTTGCTCACTACAAGATATGATGGTAATGGTAGAAAAGAGTATAGTGAATTGCAGGATATTCATAAAAACACAGATTTAACATCAAAACTATTTAATCAATGTAAGGTTAATGGCTAATAGTGAAAACAAAAAAAGACCTGCTATTTTCATAACAATTATATTCTACGAGTACAGGCCCTGACATGTATGAGGATAAACTCCGAGACTTTCCGGTATCGATGCGCTTATGCGGATAAACTTTTCGTCTCTAGTTGTTTTGATAAAAATGAGCATAAAAAAAAAGGCTTACTGTTTTCACAATAAGCCTTTCGTTGTACAGGCGGAGAGACTCGAACTCTCACACCTCGCGGCACTAGATCCTAAGTCTAGCGTGTCTACCAATTCCACCACGCCTGCATATTTTAAGAACTTCCGATTCCTTGAAATCGGGCGGCAAATATATAATTTTCCTTTGCTTTTAAACATTAATTGCATTGATCATTTTTTTCAATATCTGTAAAAGTTGTAGATAAGTATTGAGTTTATTTTTAAGCTCTGATTTGCCATTCCACTACATTTGAGTTCGCTAAAAAAGCAGAACGTTTTAAGATAATGTGGGAGTTCGGTAATAATTATAAACCTCGTCATTCCCGTGAAGACCTGTCCGACCGGCAGGCGGGCGGGTATCTCATGACTAAGGTTAGATTCCCTTTTGCAAGGGAATAACGGAATTACTTATTTACTTAAAACGCAACAAAAAAAATGAGCATGTTAACAATAAATCCTAAAGATATACCAGTACCAAAATTACACGGGTATCTATTGAGTGCCGTAGCTCCACGCCCTATTGCGTTTGCGAGTACGGTGGATAAAAAAGGAAACGTAAACTTGTCTCCATTTTCATTTTTTAATGTGTTTAGTGCTAATCCGCCAATAGCAATTTTTTCTCCGGCAAGAAGAGGGAGAGACAATACCACAAAGCACACCTACGAGAATGTAAAAGCGCATCCTGAGGTAGTAATAAATATTGTAAACCATGCAATTGTTCAGCAAATGAGTCTGAGCAGCACGGAATATGCCGACGGAGTGAACGAATTCAATAAAGCTGGATTAACAGAATTGAAATCAGAGCTTGTTACTCCACCTAGAGTAGCTGAGTCACCTGTACAATTGGAATGTAAGGTGCAGGAAGTAAAAGAGCTTGGTGATGAGGGTGGAGCTGGTAATTTGGTGATTTGTGAAGTAGTTCGAATTCATATTCGTGAAGAGTATTTGGACAACGATCAAAAATTGGATACAGAAAAATTGGATTTGGTTGGCCGTATGGGTGCAAACTGGTACGTAAGAGCAAATGGCGATGCCCTTTTTGAAGTTGCCAAACCACTTACAACGTTGGGTATTGGTGTAGATCAAATTCCTGAAGATATTAGAAATAGCACTATATTAACTGGCAATAATTTGGGGCAGCTGGGCAATGTAGAAAATCTACCAGACGAAACCACGGTAAATGAGTTTAAGTTGATTGAGTTGAGCGACTTGTTTCAAGAATACGAAGACGATGTGCCTCAATTAGAAATTGAGTTGCATAAGTTGGCCAAAGAATATTTAGATAAAAATGAAGTAGATGAAGCCTGGAAAACCTTGCTCGCCTTCAATAACGATTAATAAAACGATAAAATGAATGAGGATGCATCCTCGAAAAACTAAAACAGAAAATGGAAGTTACAGGAAAAATTAAACTAATTGGAGAAACTCAAGAGTTTGGGAGTAATGGGTTTAAGAAAAGAGAATTAGTGGTTACTACTAATGAGCAATACCCGCAGTCTATCATGATAGAGTTTACTCAAAACAACACATCCTTGCTAGATAGCTATAAAGTTGGTGATGACGTAACCGTTCAAATTAACCTAAGAGGTAGAGAGTGGACTAACCCACAAGGAGAAGTAAAGTATTTTAACTCTATTAATGGTTGGAGAATTGCAAAAGCAGGAGCCGCCGCACCAGCACCAGCCCCAATGCCAGATATACCAGCACCAAAGGCTTCTGATGCTAAGGCAACTGCTGAAGAGGAAGATGATTTGCCATTTTAATTATTAGATGATTTTTGTAGTCGTCATTCCGTGCTTGACACACAATCTAAAAATCAGATTAGGTTGTTAGATTACTTTTTAAAGAAATTACGACTATAAAAACCAAAATTTAAAAAAGGGAGCGCCGCTCCCTTTTTTGTTTTTAGCCAACCTGAATAATATTTATAAACAACCCTTACTTTAGCAGCATGTCCTTTAGCGATAAGTTTATAAAGGTGGTAAAGGCAATATTGCCAGCGCCATTTACCATAGCAGTTATACTTACTGTTGTTACTTGGTGTATTGCTTTCTTCTTCGGAAATTTTGAAGGAAACTTTTCAGAGCGATTTCTCTCCTTAGCATATTCTTGGGAAACAGGTTTATGGAACAATGGACTTTTGGTATTTGCCATGCAAATGATGCTAATGCTAGTATTGGGTCATGTTTTGGCTTTATCGAAACCAGTTGATGTAGTTATTCAAAAAGCGCTAGTAGTATGTAAAGATACCGCTTCTTCCGCCGCAACTGTGGTGTTTTTATCTATGTTGGTAGGGCTTTTTAACTGGGGACTCGGATTAATTTTTGGAGCAATTTTCGCCCGAAAAGTAGGAGAGAAGTTTAGCAATTCTAATCAACCCTTAAACTACCCTTTGGTTGGTGCGGCAGGTTATGCTGGTTTAATGGTTTGGCATGGCGGACTCAGTGGGTCTTCGTTAACTAAGGTGGCCGAACCTAATCATTTAAGCAAATTGGTAGCTGATTTTAATCCTACGCTCGCGGCAACGCTGCCGAATCAAATAACCTTTCAGGATACAGTTTTCAGCGGGATGAATATGCTGGTTTCACTGTGTTTACTAACGGTCATTCCTTTGGTGATGTACCGCGTGGGTAAAAGCTCGATTTCCAGAATGGTTTCATTAAACACTACGGTAGCTGTAAAAAATGAAATAGCGGCTAATGGTGCCGAGCGCTTGGATTATTCAAAGTGGATTGGGATAGCTTTTGGCTGCATTGTATTAATGGTTGCGTTGTTCAAAATGCTATTGTCTAACCAAGGAAATGTGCTTGCTTTTTTTACTCCCAACAATATCAATTTGCTGTTACTCAGCTTGGGGTTATTGTTTCATCAAAGCTTTGCATCCTTTTTAAAAGCTATGGAAATGGCCATTGGTGGAGTTTCTGGAATTTTAATTCAATTTCCGCTCTATTTTGGCATAATGGGTATGATGAAGAGTAGCGGGTTAGTTGATGCTTTTTCTCAATCTATGTTAGCAATTTCTAATGAAACTACTTACCCAATATTTACATTTATTTCGGCTGGGGTAGTTAACATTTTTGTGCCCAGTGGTGGTGGTCAATGGGCTATACAAGGGCCTATAATTGTTCAAGCTGCGAGCAATTTAGGAGTTTCTTTATCAAAAAGTATTATGGCATTGGCCTATGGCGATCAACTTACTAATATGTTACAACCTTTTTGGGCGCTACCCTTGTTGGGGATTACTGGCCTTAAGGCAAAGGAGATACTGCCATACACCTTGCTTTTGTTTTGTTTGGGTGGTCTGATTTTTACAGTTGGGCTGTTGGTTTTTTAGTTTGTTAGAATGGTTTGTTAACTATCGAATCTTTAGGAATTCTACAACCAGAAAATGTTTTAATTGTAATAAGGATGTTAGATTCAAATAAAGGTTGTTTAAACAATGACCAACTCTTGAAGCGAGATAACGAAAATTGCTGTAAAGGCAATTTTCAGTAAACCTGCTGGAAGAAGTATAGCGTAAATATCATTTTGTTTAAAAATTCCGACATAAAGCTTACGGCTGTAATAGCACTTACCGTGCTTGTTATCGTTACAGTCTTTTTTGGCGTTTATGCTCACAACAACCTAAAGTTCACTTCTGATTTAGAGCGGTTATACAAGGAAGAAGACCAAGCATTTAACGATTACATATCGTACAAAAACGCGTTTTTAAAGTTTGGCGAAAGAACCTTGGTAACGGTCAGAACTGAGGATACTATTTTAGATTACAATACACTTAACTCCATTAAAAAGGTAACCGAATCAATTTCTAATTTGCCTCAAGTAACAGCGGTAAAATCTGTAACTAACATCAGAAAACTTGTAAAGGCTCCATTTCTTGGCCCTATTCTAGTTACCGGAATAAACACAGATAAAGAATTAACCAAGGAAAATTATTTGTCTGCAATTCAACCTAAATGGCATGGAACTTTTGTATCTAACGATTTAAAAGGATTTAGCCTTCATTTAACAACCAATTATGAAATGACTGGTGAAGAAGTTGAAGCGTTTGAAAAGTCATTAGACGCAATCTTACGAGAAAATAATTTTTCCGATTTCTACCTTACTGGTCGGTTATTGGGTCAAAACAAAGTACTGTCGATTTTAAAAAATGAAATGATGACATTCATGTTCGTTTCATTGTTTTTAATCTGTTTAATTCTTTTTGTTTTATACCGTTCCTTTTGGTCCATTGTGCGCACGGCTATAGTTTTATTAATATGCCTTGTTTGGACTATGGGACTAATTGCCATTTTCGGAAAACCTCTCGATGTTTTAAGTTCAATTATTCCTCCCATTCTCTTTGTTACTGGCACATCCGATTTGGTTCACATCTATGAAAAATATAGGCACGAGCTGCGGGAAACCACACCGAAAAATAAAGCCATTAAAATAGCTTTTATCAATTTATCAAAAGCGACTCTTATTACATCAATTACTACTATGATAGGCTTTTTAAGCCTACTAATGTCTTCAATTAAACCCATACAAGAGTTGGGTATGTTTTTAGCAATTGGAGTAGGAGTGGCGTATATATTAACCTTTTCGCTTTTTCCAGCTTTACTTGTTTTAACGCCTAGTCCAGAAGTGGCCACTCATAGGGCGGCTTTATATCCATTTTTTGAGAGAAGCTTAAAAAGAGTTCTTTCCAGCAGAAAAAAAATCTTTTCAATTGCGTTTTTGCTTATGGCTATTGGTGTGTGGAGTGTGTCCCAACTTAAAGTTGATAATTACCTTACAGAGGACTTACCGAACGACGATAAGTATAATAATGGATATAACTATTTAGAATCTCAATTTTCTGGTGCTCGTCCTTTAGAGTTTGCAATCACTTTCAATAAATCTACTAACGATTCGGTGACCCCCGTTTTTAATCGTGATGACTTATTGGCCATGGATAGGTTGGATAAAAAAATAAGGTCGTTGTATGAAACAGAAGCAACCTTCAGTATTCTTGACATTCCAAGAGAATTAAAAAAATTGGAAACTCCCGAACAAACTCAATTTAAAAGTTTAACGCGAGATGAGTATAGACAATCGGTAAAACCGTACTTGGTAAAACTTTTGAATTCGAAGGTTTCTGAGCCATTCGTTAGTAAAGAACTAGGCATTGCAAGAATTGCAGGACTTTCAAAGGATTGGGGTGGCGCTGAAATGCGTAATCGAAACAATAAACTATTAAAATTTGCTCAAGATAGCTGCCAGCATTTAACTGTTCAAGTTACAGGTATTGCCAGTTTAGTTGATCAGAGTAATTATGAAATTGCGACTGATATGCTCAAGGGGCTTGCAGCTGCATTGTTATTGGTTAGTATTCTAATGTCGTTTTTGTACCGTTCAATCAAGTTAATTTTAGTAGCCCTAATTCCTAATATTCTCCCTTTGTTGGCAGTGGCTATTGTTATGTGGCTTTTTAAAATTGATATTAAAATATCTACCGCCCTCATATTTACGGTTGCATTTGGCATTGTGGTGGACGATACCATACATTTTTTGAGTAAAATGAAACAAGAGTTAAGTAATGGTTTAAGCACGGAGCAAGCAATTCGCAGTACATTTATTACTACAGGAAGGTCTATTGTAATAACTTCAATAATTTTATGTTCTGGTTTTATTGCACTCAGTTTTTCTGCTTTTACCAGTACACTTTATATGGGTGTTTTGGTGAGTTTAACTTTACTTTTCGCAGTTATATCAGACCTTACACTCTTACCCAATTTATTAAACTGGCTGCTCACTAAAAAGAAATAAAAGAGAGGAACTCAAACGATACTCACTTGGTTAACCCTTGTGATTTTTGATAA
>CBFICO010000015.1:0-35593 GCA_965661115.1 Salibacteraceae bacterium | reverse complement strand
CAACCATTCCAGCACAGTCTAATGGAACATTTGTACGCTATTATATTACAGCTGAAGATGATTCAGCAAACGTTACAGCTATTCCAAGCAAAAACCCAAGCACAACGTCTTATGCATACCGCGTAAGAGATAATGGTCTAACTATTTACGATTTGCAGTTTACTCCATTTAATAATGGTAACTCAATATTTGTAGGTGATGAGGTAACTGTAACAGGTGTAGTAACTTCTACTGGTGGCGAAGGTGATTTACCAATTATTCATATTCAAGATGAAGCAGCTATTTCAGGTTGGTCGGGAATCGAATTACAAAACGCAGGAACCACTTTTGAAAGAAATGACAAAATTACTGTTACTGGAAACGTATTAGAAGATTTTGGTAAAACAGCCATCTCAGTTAATAACGTGGTTAAAAACGGCACGGGATCAATTGAACCGCTATATATTTTACCAGATAGTGCCGCTACATACGGCTTTGAAAGAAACGAAAGATATGAATCTGTATTAGTTGGGTATTATAACCCAGGTGGTAAACTACATGTTGTAGATACAAACGCTGATGACCCATCTAGCTTTGCTGAATGGAAAGTAGGTAGAGATAAGAACGACCCTGCCTCTGGTGCTAGAATCTTAACCGGTCGTGAGTTTGAATCTTCTGTTGCTGTTTCTTTTGTAAACTCAAGCTTTAGAGTAAAAGAGCCTTACCCAGTAGAAAAAATCGTGGTTACCGATACCATTGAAATGGATACGGTTATTGGTGTAATGACTTATAGTTTCAGAAACATGAAATTGTTGCCGAGAAACAACGATGATTTCAGAGGTATAAATGTGGCTTTAACTTCTGTAAAAAGCTATGATGGCGCAGAAGAAATCACTATTTATCCTAACCCTGCTAAAAATGAAATTTTTGTAAATGCTAGCAACATAAATGTTTCAGCTGCTCTTTATGATTTCAGTGGCAAGGCTGTTTTAGTTAAAGAACTTATCGGAGCTCAAGAATCCATCGAAGTTTCTACTTTAAATAATGGCGTGTACATTTTGTCTATTACTGATAAAAATGGAAACACCTTAGCAAGAGAAAAAGTAATTGTAAATCACTAATAAATTATGGGGGCGCGAATGCGCCCCCAATAATTTTCCTTGAAAACTCCAATTAACATATTACTTGTTTTAACTCTAGTAATTGCAGTCTTTTCTTGCAATAAAGGAGAAAAAAACGAGAACAGTGCTCCTGAAACTTTGGTTGTTCCGAAGGCTATTAACTTGTCTGGAGAGCAACGTTTAAAGTCAACCGTTCGTTTAGCTTGGTTCGGAACCGATGTTGACGGTTTTGTAAAAGGTTATGAAATAAGCTTAGACAACCAAAACTGGAGTTTTACCACCAAAACAGATAGCACTTTTATCTTTCAGATTACTGCAGGTCAAGACACCGCCGATATTCAATTATGGGTGAGGGCTATTGACAATTTGGATATAAAAGATCCAACTCCTGCAAAAGTTACTGTTCCAATTAAAAATACCCCACCAAATATTGAAATCAACAAAAACCTTTCTACCGCTGATACCGCCCTATTGGTAGCATCTATTTTCTGGGAAGCTGATGACCCTGACGGTGCTGAAAACCTAAAAGGCTTCGAAATAAAAATTAATGATGGCGATTGGCTAAAACTTCCAAAAAAACTCGACAACGTTTCAATAACTCCAAGCGACCCAACTAGTACTAGCATTACCACTGCAAATGTTTATTCAACTATTGATGAGCAAGTGGGGACTTTAACCGATTTACGAATGGAAGACACCAACTATATCTATATGCGCTCCTACGATTTATCTGACAGCTATAGCGAATGGGATACTGTAAAAAGCTTGTTTTTTAAAGGCAAAAAATCAGATTTACTAGTTGTAGGAGGAGATAGAGACAGAAATAAATTTTACACAGATAGACTTTCTAATGTAGTCTCGACCTACGATTACGTTGATTATACCGCAAACGATGGTGCAAATCAACCTACATTTTGGAATCCAACCTTCACCTTGATGGCATTACAATACGATAAGCTTTTTATTTATTCGGATAAAACCTCTTACCTAAACGGTAACACTGGCCAGCAAAATCTAATTTTAGAATCGGCTGCAGGGTCTATTGATGACTTTATAAAAAATGGTGGAAAAGCGTTTATTATTGGCTACTTCGAAAACCCACTAGACAATCAGTCTAATTTATTTGAAGTGCTTAATATTCAATCTATAGACTCACTCTCAAAAGGTCTATTTCTAAAACCATCAGCTAATTCACTTACGGCTCAAGAATCTGGCTATCCCGATTTAGGTACGAGAACTTTCCCAGATGCTGTATCACCATTTTTAAAACAGACCAACGTCATCTCCATCTATGAAGGTCAATTTGATGTAACCAACGGATATACCGGCTCAAATACAGTTGGTATCAAAAAAATAAATGAAGCAAACGGTAAAACCTACCAAGTATTTGTAGCGGCAAGTATGGCTATAATGGACCACAATTACTCAAAGGTAGATTCGCTATTTAACCATGTAATCAACACAGAATTTAATTGGTAGTGAGGTCGCTTTTTACATATCTGCTCATTAGTCTTTTTGCAATAGGTGCAGCGGCTCAAAAAACTGCTACGCTCAAAGGGCAATTATTAGATCAAGAAACTAAAACACCACTAATTGGTGCAACCGTCTTAATTGTAGGAACCTACAATGGCGCGTCTTGCGATATTGATGGCAATTACGAAATAAAGGGGATAAAACCAGGCGACTACACCATCAAGTTTTCTTACATCGGTTACACCGACAAAGTGTACAACGGTATCACTTTAAAAGGAGGACAAACCAGAGAAATTAATACTACCATGGCGCTGCGGTCAACCGTAATGAACGAAGTGGTAATTGTTGGCGATAAAAACCTCATCAACCTTGAAGATGCCGCCTCAGAAGTAAGTATTACATCTGAGGACATTGAACAAATGGCTGTTCGTAATGTGCAAGAAATTGTGAACATGCAAGCAGGTGTAAACCAAACGCCAGATGGTATAAACATTAGAGGTGGGCGTAATTACGAAACTCAATATTTAATTGACGGAATAAGCGCTCAAGATCCACTTTCAGGAACTGGTTTTGGAGTTGATGTGCAAAGCTCATCGGTAAGTGATGTATCATTAATAACTGGTGGTGCAGGAGCTGAGTTTGGCGGGGGATCTGCTGGAGTTATTTCTACAAAAATTAAGGAAGGTGGCGACAAATTCGAAATATCCGGCAGTTGGCAACGCGATAATCTTGGTGATTGGAAAATAGGCGCCCCTAACGACCCGTTATTGCAAAGCAGAATTAACGATGGAACTGCATGGAACACAGATATAGTTGACTTGGCAATGGGTGGTGCAATTCCATTCAAAAAAAAGAAACTTAGATTTTTTACAAGTGCAAATATGTTTTTGAGCGACGATTATTATCGCGTACAAGCTGATCAATTGCACAGCTCTTTATTTCCAGAAAATGATTCAGTTTTCGCTCCTCGTCAAAACAACAAATTTTCGAATACACTAAAACTGAGCTACGAGTTTAAATCAGGCACCAAAATCAGTTTTACCAATCAGCATAGTATTGCTATAAACCAAAACTCAAGAAGCTTACAAATTGTAGGTTTTGATGCCATTGTTGCTCCTGGTTTACAATACGATTTCTCTCGATTACCAGATAATGCAAACACCTATACGCATCGATCAAATTTATCGGTGCTTAATTTCCAGCATTACATCAACAATAACTGGAACATTAAGGTATCGGCAGGTAGGCTATTTACCAATCTAAGGGCCGATGCAAACGGAAGACCATTCAGAGAACCAACTGTAGATCAGATTTACGACCCACAATCTATTGTTACCAATCCGCTGCAAACCTTTTTACCTGATTCTCCAGTGGTGTACATTTTACCCGGTGATGGTTTAATAAACAACAATGGAATTGCGACTCGCTGGCACGATCATTACGTAGAAGAATGGACTGGTAGAGTTAGCTTGAGTTACTTCCCTAAAAACAAACATCACGAATTTAAATTTGGATGGGAACACAAAGAAAAAGAGTATCAATGGGCCGATGTTGATAGACCTTGGATAGGTGCTCCAATTCAAATAAACGACACCCTGTCGACCCCTTCAATTTCTGTTGGTTCGTCTTCTGAAATTTGGTTGGTAAACCCTACAGAAGGTGGTTTATATGCACAAGATAAGATCACTTACAAGGGTATCTCAGCTACTTTGGGGCTAAGATTTAACTATTGGGCTTACGGCAAACAACTCGATGAAGCAGTAACCAATCCAGAAGTACCCTTGCAAGAAACATCGCGAGAAGAATACCAAGATAAAAACCTAAAACTGATTAGAAAGCGCTACCAATTCCGATTACTACCTAAAATCAATGTTTCTTTTCCTGTTACCGACAACAATGTGTTGTATTTCAACTATGGCCACGCTATGCAAATGCCTCATCCGAGATTTATTTACGCAGGACTTGATCCCGAGTTTTTAGACCGATCTCCTTTATCAACTATTGGTAATCCGGTTATTAAGCCAGAAAGTACAGTTAGTTATGAAATAGGAGTAAAATCTCAAATCACCAAAGATCTTGGGGTTACGGTTGCAGCATACAACAACGACAAATACGATTATATCGTTTCAGGAAATGCTTCCATTCGAGATCAAAATGGAAACTTAGTGGACAGAAAAATTTATTACAACCAAGATTACGCTCGAATAGTAGGCGTTGAGTTAGGCGTTACGCAGCGAATTGCAGAGTATTTCAGGATTTTCTTTAATGGTTCTTTTCAATCGGCTAGAGGGAAATCAAATACAGCACGCGAAAGTGAATTGCAAATTAGAGAACAAGGTTTTGTAGATAACACCAAAGAACAGCCATTGAGATGGGATAGACCTTGGGATTTAAAATCGGGAGTAATTTTTTATTCAGACACCACGATGAAAATTCCAAAAGCATTTAACCGTGTGCGTATTTTTGTTAGTATTAATTATAAATCAGGCTTCCGCTTCACGCCGGTAGAACTAGCAGGAGTAAACGATTTTGGACGACCACTTTATCAATCCATTAACAACCAACCAAACTCTGAGTTGGCTAAACCTTGGTTTTGGACAGATTTAAAAATCACCAAAGATTTTGCCTTAGGTAAAAATAAAGATCAAGCTTTATCGCTGACTTTTGAAGTAAGAAACCTCTTTAATAACCTAAACGCACAAATTGTGAACCCCGTTACTGGTGACGGTTATCGAGATGGAGACGACGTGCCAGAAAACTGGAGAGACCCAAAATACATTGACCCTCAAGCAAGTGGAACACCACCAAATAACCCTGCAAGATGGCGACCTCCAACACAAATTTTATACGGCTTAGCATTTAGATTCTAATTTGAAAAAGTTACTACATATCGCATTGTTGTGTTTAGCCACATATGCAAAGGCTCAACTGCTACCTAATTTAGGTGGTCAGCGAACGGGTAGCTCTGCGCTTACTTTTTTAAAGAACGACGGCAGCGCAAGATCTCTTGGAATGGCGAGTGCAAACCTGACCCAAAAAAATGACGCAAGTACGGCTTTTACTAATATTGCTAATATTTCTAGTGTTGAGTCATTTTCTATAGGAACATCAAATTATTTTATTGGAGCTGGAATTAATCAATCGTTTTTAGCCGCAGTGCTGCCAGTTGAATCAAAAAACTCGTCTTTTGCGTTAACTGTAAATAGCTTATCATCTGGCAAGCAAGAAGTACGAACTGAATTTCAACCAAAAGGAACAGGTGAGTATTTTTATACCGCTAACACTGCAGTAGGATTTGGATATTCTCTTAAACTATCCGATCAGTTTGCCTTTGGGGTGCAATTAAAATATATAAATGAACGATTGGCGCAATTCCAAAATCACAGTGTTGGTGCTGATTTAGGATTCATTTACAACACCGATGTTAAGGAACTAAGTTTTGCGGTTACTGTTCTAAATTTTGGTGGAAACTCATCATTGAGTGGAACCCATCAAGAGGTGTTATTCGATAATAACAACCCTACTCCATCGCCCGAGTTATATTCCATCCCTACTGAGTTTAAAATAGGCATAAGCATGGTTCCTTACGATGAAAATAATCACCGAATTAGAACCGTTGTACAGCTCAATCACCCAAACGACAACAGTGAAAACATCAGAATTGGTGGTGAGTACAGTTATAAGAAATTGATACATGGTCGGTTAGGGTTAATTCTGGGGCGTAAAGGCAGATACATCCCAACATTTGGCACCGGGTTAAGTATGCTTGTAATGAGTCATCCGGTGCAGTTTAATTATGCTTATATCCCAACATCCTTCATGGGTATGCAACATTCTATAGGAATCAACTTTAGATACTACAAAGTGGAGGAAAGAAAGATGGAACATGAATAGAGTTCTTTCATATATAATTGTATTACTTACAACGAGCTTTTTGGTAAGTTGCAATGGGTTCTTTGGTAAAAAGTCCGACCTAAGTTTTATTGATAAACCAAATTATCAAGACCGAGAAGTTGCATACGTACCCATTCAGCCAGTATTGGATCAATTCTCTGAGCCAAGCCAAGTAATTGCAGGGTTTGATGAACTTATTTACGTGGTTGATCAAGGAACAAATGAGATTGTTTCTTTCGATGTTTCTGGTAAAGAATTGGGAAGGTTACAAATTCCAGGATTATACAGTATTGCAATGGATAGAGCTTTTGACATCCTAGCCATTGGAACATACGATACAACTTTTGGTGGTGAGAATTTAACCCTGAGTTGTATTTATAGAATTAATCAAAAAAACGGAATTTTATATGGTCTTCAATACGCAAAGTACAAAGCGGCCATTATTTATCCTCTTTACAATAAAACAACCACCGCCACCAAATCTGATGAAGAAGTTCAGTTTAAAAACATCGCTTGTTTAGGAGATAACACCTACTATGTAACCAAACAAGGTCCAAGTAAACCAACTAATATTTTTAATTGTGCGGGGGTAACCAATGATGATGCTGTTTTACAGGTTAGACCTGATTTAGAAACTGGGGAGCCAGATAAATTTATTTCGCCAATTTCTGTTACCACCTCTTCTGGAACTAACAATTGTTATTGGACTTACCCACAAAGTATCGCCACTTTAGTGCAGCCGCCGCAAGCGCCAGATATTACTAGTAGCAGAGATTTTATTTTTACCAGTATAGACCCCGATTTGTCTATCAAAGTGCAATACATTGAGTACAGCGAAGACCGAGATGGCGTTCAATATCTCCAAAAAATACTACCTACTAATGAATTTGAAAAAGCCGATGGGTTTCTATACGAAGCCAATAAATTCAAAAAACCTATGGGAGTAACCGTAGCTGGTGACCGAACCAATTACATCTTTGTTGTTGATGCAGAAACCGATTCACTGTATCAGTTTAACGCCGAAGGATATGAAGGTGCTAACCCTCCTCCCTTCTCTACAAGCAAAAAACAAATTACTGCCTCTTTTGGCGGCACAGGAATAGGCTTAACTCAATTCAACAACCCAACTAGTGTAGCCTATTACGACAATATAGTTTACGTAACAGACAAAGGAAATGGGCGAGTTTTAAGGTTTAAACTCACCACCGATTTCGATTAAGCTTTTAAAAAGCCAATTGTCTTTTTTATGAATTCTTCTTGTTTCTCTGCGTGCAGCCAATGGCCCGCATTTTCAATGGTTTCAAATTGGGCATTTGGGAAGGCAACTTTTATATCTTCAAAGTCAGTATCTAAAATGTAATTGGAGTCAGCCCCTCGTATAAATAAGGTTTCACCTTCAAACGGAGCATCAAGCGTAGCCTCGCCAATTAACTCAATGTTTTCGGTGATTGCCTTTAAGTTAAAACGCAGTCCAAGCTTCCCTTTTTCTTTCCAGTACATGCTTTTCATCAAAAACTGACGCACTCCAATTTCGGGAATGTATGGCTCAAGTGCTTTATCGACAGCCCCTCTACTCTTTAACACCGAAAAATCCAAAGCATTTACGCCTGCAAGTATTTTTTGATGGTGCACTGGATACTCCTTTGGCGCTATATCCGCAACTATAAGTTTTTTAATCATTTCGGGGTAATTCTGTGCAAACTTCATAGAAATTTTCCCACCCATAGAATGACCTAAAAGGTTGATTTCATCCAAAAACAAATCACCACACAAATCGGCTAAATCGTCCATCATTACCTGATAATTAAACTCATCTGAATGCTCAGAATGTCCGTGATTGCGAGCGTCAACGATAATGGTGTCAAAATGTTGAGCATAATACTTAGCAGGCCCTTGCCAATTATCGAGCATACCCATTAATCCGTGCAGAATAACGAGCGGTTCGCCTTCTCCAAATCGTTTAAAGTTTAGTTGCATGTTACCTCAATTGATGTTTGTACATGTTCACGGTATTTTCTAACCCTAAATACAAGGCAACACTAATTAATGCATGACCAATTGAAACCTCTAATAGACCGGGGATATTCTCTTTAAAGTAGCGCAGGTTCTCTAAATCCAAATCATGCCCAGCGTTTATCCCTAGGCCCAATTCGTTACAGATAATTGCACAATCTCTGTAAGGCTTTATTGCCTCTTTCTTACCTGCTTGATAACCACTTGCATAAGCTTCGGTATATAATTCAATTCTATCCGTTCCAATTTCTTTGGCTGGAGCAAAATATTTCTCTTCAGGATCAATAAATATTGACGTTCTAATTCCCTGCTCTTTTAATGAACCAACAATATTTGTAAGTTTCTGTTTGTGCGTTATGGTATCCCATCCAGTATTTGAAGTAAGCACATCCGGCCCATCAGGTACCAGTGTAACTTGAGTTGGTTTAAGCTTATTCACCAATTCTAAAAACTTAGGGTTAGGGTTGCCTTCAATATTAAATTCTGTAGTGTAAACTTCATTTATATCCCTTGCATCTTGATAGCGAATGTGTCTCTCGTCGGGTCTAGGGTGAACTGTAATCCCCTCAGCTCCAAAAGACTCAATGTCTTTCACCGCTTTTATAAGGTTTGGAATGTCACCTCCGCGGGCATTTCTTAAGGTTGCAATTTTGTTTACATTAACGCTGAGTTTACACATATATAGCTAGATTTGATAACAAATTAGTTTGCAAAATTAGACCAAGAAGGTCACGCATTTTATGCTAGCAAGTGAAATAGTCATAACAGAAATTCCATCATTATCTACAAAAGATAGCGTTGCCCAAGCCATTGAATGGATGGATGAATTTAAGGTAACCCACCTTGCCGTTACCGATGGATACAACTTTTTGGGACTGATAAACGAAAATTACCTCTTAAATGTTGAGGATCAGATTGAACGTATCGGTCAACACGAACATTTTCTAGATAAGGTACATGCTTATGAAAATGAGCATGTATTTGAAATTGTAAAAAAAGTTCAGAAGCATAGGCTTAGTCTCATCCCCATCCTAAACGAAAAAGAGCTTTTTGTAGGAACCATTACGGTTTTTAACTTAATGGAAGTAATTGCTGAAATGCCCGTGGTAAAAAACCCAGGTGGCATTATCGTCATGGATATCAACCAAATAGATTATAGTCTTTCAGAGATTTCAAGAATTGTTGAAAGCAACGATGCTAAAATTTTGGGGTGTTTCATTTCAAGAGCGCACGATAATAACTCAATAGAACTAACTATAAAAATCAACAAACTGAATGTACAAGATGTAATTCAAACTTTTGAGCGATTTGGACACGAAATTACTGCCAGCTACGATGAAAGTAGTAGCAAAGACGATATGGAAGATCGTTATAACAATTTGATGAATTATTTAAATATGTAACCGTGAAGTCTGTAGCGATTTTTGGACGCTTTTTTAAGCAAGAATACACCCCGCAAATTCAAGAACTCTTTAACGAGTTGGACTCCAGAAGTTGCGAAATAACCGTTTTCCAGCCCTTTTCGATTTACTTAAAAAACAAAATCTCGCTTCCAAGTGGAATAAAAACATTCTCAACAAATACTGAGCTTTTAGATTCTACAGATTTACTAATAAGCATCGGCGGAGATGGAACCATTCTAGAATCTGCAACTTACGTTGGTGCTAAAGAAATACCCATTCTAGGAGTTAATACTGGACGTTTGGGCTTTTTGTCAACCGTTGTTGTTTCGGAGTTTTCTCAAATTATTCAACAAATTTTCGATAATCAATTTACCATCAATAAACGAAGCACGTTAAAACTTACAACGAAAGAAAATTTATTTGAAGACACAAACTTTGCACTCAACGAGCTGGTAGTTCATAAAAAGGATACATCTAGCATGATTGGCATTCATGTGTACATTGATGGTGAATTACTCAATACGTATTGGGCAGATGGGCTTATTGTGAGCACCCCTACAGGTTCTACCGCATACTCGCTAAGCTGCGGAGGTCCAATGCTTTTTCCTACCGCAGAAAGTTTTGTAATTACCCCTGTCTCACCGCATAATTTAAACTCTCGTCCAATAGTAATTCCAAACGATAGAGAGGTACAACTTAAAGTTGAAGGTAGAAGTAAGAACTTTTTGGTTTCATTGGACTCGAGAATGGAAACCATGAGTTCAGAAACAGTTTTGACACTTAACAAAGGAAATTTTGACATAAACCTACTAAGAATGAACCAACAAACCTTCATTAGCACAATACGTCAGAAGCTACATTGGGGCTTAGATCATCGAAATTAAAAGTTAGTGCTCTAAACGCTTAAATTTAATAGTTATTCAATCTGCTAATTTTTATATTTGCAGCAGTTTAAAAAGAAAAAACACACCTTGAAAAAACTAATTGCGTTACTTATTTTTTCGTTTTGCTTGAATTTAGCGCAGGCGCAACAGTGGAAGGCATATCGCCAGGAAGTTAGTGGTGGACTTGGAACTAGCTGGTTGTTAGGTGATGTTGGTGGTGCAACTGATGTTCCAAAAAATACAATTAGAGATATTAATTTTAAAGCCACCAGACTCTCTGGGTCAGGAGGATACAATTATTTCCTAAGACAAGATATGTCTGTAACTGGTCAGCTTTCCTATTGTTTCCTTTCTGCAAAGGACGAGTTTGCGGCTAATGAAGCTCGTAGGAACAGAAATTTTGATATTAGAACTCACCTATTTGAGGTAAGTGCTCAATACCGTTACTACTTTATCAAGGACAAATTCGGAGATGTTTTCAAATTAAGAGGCGTTAGTTCTATGTTCTTTTCGCAGATTTCGGCCTATGCAGGGGTTGGCGTTGGTGGCATATTCTTTAACCCGAAAGGAAGATATTCAGATGGCAACTATTACGCGCTTCAGCCTTTGGGAACTGAAGGGCAAGGCTTGGTTGGAAACCCAGATAAATACAGGCGATTGGGTTTAGTAATCCCATTAAGTTTAGGTGCAAAATACTCGCTTGGTAAACGTGCAGGGATTAGTGCTGAGTTTTGTTTTAGAAAAACTTTTACCGATTACATTGATGACGTAAGTACATTGTATTACGATAACAAAGCTATTGAAAATGCTTATGGTGAAAAAGCCGCGTTTTTAGCTGACCCTAATCCAGGAGACAATCCCACATGGACTGGACCAGGCGAAAGAAGAGGTGGAGAAAAACAAAAAGATTTGTATGGATCTTTTATAATTTCATTTAACTACAAGCTTCTTAAAGGAAAATCGTTTGAGCCTCGTTTCTAATATTCGAGACATGTTCTCAAAGGCTTTATTTACGTTTTTGTTTTTCATATTCACTTGCGGAATTGCGCAAAGTCAAATGCTTACCGAAGTTGGCGCTCTAATTGGTCAATCCTATTACTTAGGTGACTTAAATCAAACAGGACACTTTCCGGCAAAACACACCCATTTATCTTGGGGGATATCTGTCAGACAGCCCATAAACGCGCGTTGGGCTTTTAAAGGAACCTATTTTAATGGCAAGCTTTCCGGATCAGATGCAGATAATAAAAACCCGCTAATTCAAAATAGGAATTTATCGTTTGAGTCCCCAATAAATGAAGTATCAGCTGTTTTTGAGTTCAACTTTTTACGCTATCATAGCTTTATTATTCGCGACTATATTTCACCGTACATGTTTGGTGGAATAGCAGTTGGATTCATAAACCCAAAAGCTGAATTAAATGGTAATAAATACGATTTAAGAGAACTCAAAACTGAAGGTCAGCAGAATCCATATAGTAAAAGTCAATTTGCTATTCCATTTGGCGTTGGGTTGAAATTCAAATTTTCGCATAGAGTAATGTTTGCCCTTGAATATGGTATTCGTAGAACGTTTACAGATTATATTGACGACGTGAGTTCTATTTACCCTGCAGACCCAACAACGATTTCAACTACCTCACAGGCATTATCAAACAGAACTATAGAGCCAGATGGAAGAGAAATTTGGGGGACTCAAAGAGGAAATCCAAATAAAAACGATTTTTACACCAATACAAGTTTCACAATAACTGTTAGACTAGGCAAACACCCCAACCTCTGTAAATATAACACTCAATAAAAAAGTATATTTGCCCGCTGTTTTTGGGGCTTATAAACCCAAAACACTATGGAGCATTTTGAACTAAATAAAGACGCAATTCCTCAACACATTGCCATAATTATGGACGGCAATGGCCGCTGGGCAAAAGGAAAAGGAAAACCAAGAATTTTTGGTCACAAAAGTGCCATTAAGGCAGTTAGAGAGGCTACTGAAGGATGTGCTGAATTAGGCGTAAAAAACCTAACACTATATGCGTTTAGTACAGAAAACTGGAATAGACCCAAACTAGAAGTAAAAGCTTTAATGGAGTTGCTGGTTTCGTCGTTAACAAAAGAATTAGAAACGCTTACAAAAAACGATATCCGACTACTAACCATAGGAAACCAATCCGATTTACCAAAAAGTTGCCAGAACTCACTTGCTAAAACCGTTGAAACCACTAAAGACAACACCTGCATGAATTTAATTTTAGCGTTAAGCTATTCTAGCAGGTGGGAAATAATAGAAGCCGTAAAACGTATTTTAGTTGACGCCAAACAAAATAAATTGGATGAAAATAAGTTCGATGCAAACATGTTTGAATCCTACTTAACAACTGCTGGAATCCCGGATCCTGAGCTCATAATTCGCACTAGTGGTGAACAAAGAATTAGCAACTTTTTGCTTTGGCAAGCAGCTTACAGTGAGTTTTGTTTTTTAGAAAAAAAATGGCCTGACTTCAACAGAGAGGATTTAAAACAAGCCATTTACGAATACCAAAATCGCGAACGTAGATTCGGTAAAATCAGTGAGCAACTGTAAGTTTAATGCGTAGAATCCTATTACTTTCTCTTCTATGTGCACTTGTTGCCTCCCCAAAAAGTTACGGTCAAAAAGTACTAGGTGGGTCTACAAAAATTGACTACACCAACCCAAAAGAATACCGTATTGGTGGAATTGAAGTTGTGGGTACTAAAAAGCTTGACCCCAATGCACTAATTCTTCTTTCAGGACTTAAAATTGGAAAAAAAATCACCGTTCCAGGAGAAGCTATTTCTAAGTCAATTACCAAACTATGGAAACAAGGACTCTTTGAAGATGTTAAGGTTAGATACACCAAAATACAAGGCGATTTTATTTTCTTAGAAATTGAAGTTAAGGAACAACCGCGACTGTCTAGGTTTAAATTTAGTGGAGTAAAAAAATCCGAGGCAAATGACCTGCGCGACGAAATTGATTTATACAAAGAGAAAATTGTGACCCAAGGAATGTTGCTCAATACTCAAAACGTTATTAAAAGATATTTCACCGAAAAAGGCTACCTCAACACCAAGGTTACTATTGAAGAAATTGAAGATAAGGAGTTTCCCGATCACGTTTACTTCGACATTAAAATCAAGAAGTTCCAGAAAGTAAAAGTTCAAGAAATTATCATTGAAGACAACCAAGCTTTGAGCTCATACAAGATTAAAAAGGCAATGAAAGAAACGCGCGAAAAAAGCATCTTCTATCCTTTTTACGATTTTAAAAAGTTCGTTACACAAACCACAAAAGCTTCAATGCCATGGGAAGACTCTCTGCACACAGGTAAAGTTATGTGGGAGTACGCTAGCGAAAACATTCATTTAAACATTTTTAAAAACGCCAAATTCATTCTTAAAAATTATCAAGACGATAGAAAACTAATTATCGATAAGTATAAATCGAAAGGATATAGAGACGCCAAAATTGTTGAGGATACGGTAATCAGAAACAACGAGAAATCGGTTAGCATAAAAATTAAAGTTGATGAAGGAACCCAATACTTCTTTAGAAATATAAAATGGGTTGGTAATACCAAATTTCCAACTGAAATGCTAGAAAACATTTTGGCCATTGAAAAAGGAGACATTTATAACCCCGAAATTTTAGACCAACGTTTATACATGGATCCAAACGGAAAAGACATTTCTTCTATCTATATGGATGACGGCTACTTATTCTTTCAAGTAACCCCAGTTGAAGTGTATGTTGACAACGACTCGGTTGATTTAGAAATTCAAATCTACGAAGGCCAGCAAGCTACAGTAAATAAAGTATTAGTTGGAGGAAACACCAAAACCAACGACCATGTAATTTACCGAGAGGTAAGAACTTACCCAGGTTCTTTATTTAGCCGTTCAGATATTATTAGATCTCAGCGAGAATTATCGGTATTAGGCTACTTTGACCCACAAGCAATGAACGTTAACCCCATGCCCGATCCAGAGAACGGAACGGTGGATATTACCTATACTGTAGCAGAAAAACCTTCAGACCAAATAGAATTATCAGGTGGTTTTGGAGCAGGGCGTGTTGTAGGAACTGCTGGTATTGCCTTTACCAACTTCTCGCTTCGTAATCTTTTTAAATTAGAAGA
Source organism: Salibacteraceae bacterium (assembly GCA_965661115.1). GTDB lineage: Bacteria > Bacteroidota > Bacteroidia > Flavobacteriales_G > Salibacteraceae > UBA6770. The sequence continues at coordinate 20,666 of CBFICO010000015.1, read as the reverse complement.
ATGGAGACCACTTCCTTCGGGAGACGGTCAATCTTTAAGTCTAAGAGCCCAAACCAGCGGTCGTTGGTTCAGTAGCATCAACATGTCATTTACCGAGCCATGGCTGGGTGGTAAAAAACCTATTTCATTTACCGTGTCGGGTTACCACAGTGTTCAAACAAATGGTGAAGCAGCCAAAATTGAAGAAGGTGGAATAAAGGTTGACAACCCAAATAGAAGACACATTAAAATTTCTGGTGCTTCTATAGGATTAGGTAAACAACTGAAATGGCCCGATGATTATTTTATTCTCCGTCACGAGCTTGCTTTTCAGGCTTATGAAATGCAAGACTGGCAAGCATTTATTTTCGATAACGGATTTGCTAATAACTTCTTTTATAGAGTTACTTTAAACAGGAACTCTCTAGATCAAATCATCTACCCAAAACTTGGTTCTGACATCAAACTTAGCCTTCAAATCACTCCGCCTTATTCCAAAATGAACGGAAGAGATTACGCCATGTTAGAAGCACAAGATAAATACAAATGGATTGAGTACTACAAATGGAAGTTCACTGCAGATTGGTACACGCCAATCGTACAGAATTTAGTTTTAAAAACCAAAGCTGGAGTGGGTTTCTTGGGCTTCTTTAATGAAGATATTGGCCACGCACCGTTCGAACGTTTTTACTTAGGTGGTTCAGGACTTACTGGATTCCAATTAGACGGTAGAGAAATAATTGCCCTAAGAGGTTACGATGATGGATCAGTATCTCCAATAACGGGCGGAACTTCTATTGCTAAGTACACTGCCGAATTGCGCTATCCTCTTTCTCTAAACCCGAATGCAACCATATACATGCTCACTTTTGCAGAAGCTGGAAATACGTGGAACGATTTTAGTAATTTCCAGCCCTTTAATGTAAATAAATCGGCAGGGGTTGGAGTTAGAATCTTTTTACCAATGTTTGGATTACTTGGATTAGATTGGGGATATCGATTAGATGATATTGCAACGAGACCAGGAATGCAACGTTCGCAAATTCACTTTACAATTGGTGCCAATTTAGGACAACTTTAAAAATAGTTAGTTATGAAAAAGCTGTTTGTTTTTACTTCATTAATCTTATTGTCAATCACTTATAGTTTTGGCCAAAAGTTTGCTTACGTCAACACGGAATTGATTTTGGAAAGTATGCCTGAGTATACCGAAGCGCAGGAAGAACTTGACAAACTTTCTAAAAAATGGCAAGAATCTATTGAATTGAAATACGCTGAAATAGATAAATTATATCAAGAATACAAAGCAGAAAAAATTCTATTAACCGAAGAGCTAAGACAAAAGAGAGAGAAAGAAATAACTGAAAAAGAAAAAGAATTGCAACGTTTTCAAAAAGATAAGTTTGGTGTTTCTGGAGAGTTATTTAAAACTCGACAAAAACTCATTAAACCACTTCAAGATAAAATTTACGAGGAGTTACAAGACTTAGCAACCAGAAACAATTATGCTATTATTATGGACTTAGCGGGAAACTCAAATATTCTCTACTCTCAATCTAGATACGACAAAACAGACTTGGTTATTAAAAAGCTAGGCTATTCTGAATGATAAACTTAAATTCGCAAACTTAAATTTATACCATGAAAAATATATTGAACATAGCATTTACAGGACTTGTAGTACTTTCAATGTCACTGACGGTTTCTGCACAGAAATCTGCAAAGTTTGGTCATATCAATTCAAACGATTTACTGACCATTATGCCAGAAAGAGATACTGCTGAAGCAAAACTTAAAAGCTTTGCTCAAGAGCTGGAATTACAGCTTACTAAAATGAGCGGCGAGTATGAAAAGAAATACACCGATTATCAGCAAAACGTGAATGTAATGAACGAAGTTGTTCGCGCTTCTAAAGAAGAAGAAATTATGGAGCTTCAAAAAAGAATCCAAGATTTTCAACAAAAAGCGCAAACTTCATTGCAACAAAAAGAAGCTAAGCTAATGGAGCCTTTAATTGACAAGGCTAAAAAAGCTATTAAAGATGTGGCGGCCGAAAATGGTTACACTTATGTATTTGACTCTAGCGTAGGTGCATTGATTCATTATCCAGACGGAGACGATTTACTTCCGTTAGTGAAAAAGAAACTTGGTTTAACTCAATAAACTAATTTTAAAGCCTCGATTTATCGGGGCTTTTTTATGGATATAAACGCACCCATAGGCATATTCGATTCAGGCATTGGCGGCCTTACCGTTGCACAGGCCGTAAGGGACGTTTTGCCAAATGAGCAACTCATCTATTTCGGAGATACCCTACATTTACCTTACGGAGAAAAATCAGCAATATCGATTCAAAACTACGCAGCAAGCATTAGTAAGTTTTTATCAGAAAAAAAATGCAAAGCGGTTCTAATAGCTTGTAATTCTGCCTCCAGCGTTGCTTTTGAAACCACCATTCAAAATCTGCCTGAGAATACAATTGTTCTTAATGTAATTGACCCTCTTGTTGAGCAGGTAAAAACCCAATTTAAAAACTTGCCCGTGGGTGTAATTGGAACCAAAGCAACAATTAATAGTGGTGTATATCAGAACAAACTTAAAGATCAATGTTCGGTAAAAGCGCTTAGCACGCCACTCCTTGCCCCTATGATTGAAGAAGGTTTTATTGGAGATAAAATCAGCTTTGCCATTATTGAAGAATACCTTAACTCAACTAAACTAACAGGGATTGAGGCTCTTTTACTAGGATGCACGCACTACCCAATGATTCACAAACAAATAGAAGAAATTTACCAAGGAAAAGTTTCTGTTTTAGACTCAAATGTTTGGATTGCAAAAGCGCTCAAAGCTTCCCTAGATAGCAAAAGTTTACTGTCTGATAAAAAAACAGCTGATGATGAGTTTTACGTTTCTGACCTCACACAATCGTTTGCGGAAAGTGCAAAATTCTTTTTTGGACAGCAAATACAATTAAGCGAGAAAAAGCTCTCTTAATAGACAGCAGATACTATTTCTTTAACCACCTTCGATTTACCCATTGTATAGTAATGAAGCGATGGAACTCCTGCCGCCTTAAGCTCTTTAGATTGCTCAATACACCATTCTGTACCTAGGCGAGTAATATCGTCGTTAGTTTTGCATTTCTCTAGCTCATCTGCTAAATCTTCAGGAAAATCAACACTGAATGTTTTTGGAATAAAAGAAATGTGACGTTGTGAAGTTAATGGCTTCAAACCCGGAATGATAGGAACATTTATTCCAATGTCTCTGCATTTTTTCTCAAAATCAAAAAACTTCTGATTATCAAAGAACATCTGTGTTACGATGTAATCCGCACCCGCATCAACTTTTTCTTTTAAATGCTTTAAATCGGTCTTTAAACTCATCGATTCATAATGCTTTTCTGGGTAGCCTGCAACACCAATACAGAAATCAGTTTTATCTGCATTTACCAACTCATCACTAATATATCTCCCATTGTTTAGGTCAACAATTTGCTCAACAAGTTCTTTAGCGTAGGAATGCCCTCCTTCTTCTGCTAAAAAATTTGGCTCAGATTTAATAGGGTCTCCTCTCAGTGCTAAAACATTATTTATCCCCAAAAAGTTCAAGTCAATTAACGCATCTTCCGTCTCTTCTTTACTAAAGCCACCACAAGTTAAATGAGGTACCGCTTCTATCTTATATTTATTCTTGATTGCAGCACAAATCCCAACAGTTCCAGGTCTTTTCCGAGTGGTTGTTCTTTTTAAAAGTCCGTTTGGTTGTTTCTTATAAACATACTCTTCGCGATGATAAGTAACATTAATAAAACTCGGGTTAAAATCCATTAGAGGGTCTATTCCACCATATAATTTTTGTATGCTACTTCCCTTTAACGGAGGTAAAATTTCGAAACTAAAAAGCGTTTCACCTTTTGCTTTTTTTATGGACTCAATTACGTTCATCTAATGCAAAATTTTGGTGGGCAAATATAGCGTTCAGAAAGCAGGATTTTTGGTTGAATCAAACATAATTAACAAGATGTTTAATTGCATGGATGCATTAATTTCGCGGTCTGTTTTATCAAGCTAATTTTTTATGGAAAATATCCGAAATTTCTGCATTATCGCGCACATAGACCACGGCAAAAGCACACTAGCTGACCGTTTGTTGCAGACTACAAACACTATTTCGGATAGAGACTTACAAGAACAAACGCTTGATGACATGGATCTTGAGCGTGAACGTGGGATTACCATTAAAAGTCACGCTATTCAAATGGACTACGAACAGGATGGTAAAAAATACGTGCTTAACTTAATTGACACTCCAGGCCACGTTGATTTTTCATACGAAGTAAGCCGCTCCATTGCTGCGTGCGACGGCGCCTTATTAATAGTTGACGCCACTCAAGGAATTCAAGCGCAAACGATATCAAACCTTTATCTAGCTATTGGCTCTGACTTAGAAATTATTCCAGTGTTGAATAAAATGGATTTGCCAAGTGCTAATCCAGAAGAAGTGAAAGACCAAATAGTAGACTTAATTGGTTGCGATAGAGAAGACATATTAGAAGCTTCTGGTAAAACTGGTTTAGGGGTAGATAAAGTTTTAGAAGCTGTTGTTGAGCGTGTTCCAGCACCAACTGGTGAGCCAGAAGCACCACTTAGAGCTATGATTTTTGATTCAGTTTTCAATCCTTTCAGAGGAATTATAGCCTACTTCCGGGTTTTTGATGGCGAAATGAGAAAAGGTGATAAAGTAAAATTCTTGAACACTGGAAAAGAATACATCGCTGATGAAATAGGCATTCTTAAACTAAATCAAGAAAAAAAGGATGTGATAAAAGCAGGAGATGTTGGTTACATTATTTCTGGAATAAAACAGGCTAAAGAAGTAAAAGTTGGTGATACCATTACGCACGTAAGTAACCCTTGCGATAACGCGGTACAAGGTTTTGAGGATGTAAAACCTATGGTTTTTGCTGGTATTTATCCAGTTGACACGGATGACTACGAAGAGCTTAGAGATGCAATGGACAAGCTGCAATTAAACGATGCCTCCCTAACTTTTGAGCCAGAGTCATCAGCAGCTCTTGGTTTTGGTTTTCGCTGTGGGTTTTTGGGTATGTTGCATATGGAGATTATCCAAGAGCGTTTAGAGCGTGAATTCGACATGACCGTAATTACAACCGTACCAAATGTTAGCTATGTAGCCACCGATAAAAAAGGAAATGTAAAAGACGTGCATAACCCAAGCGAATTTCCCGATCCTTCTACGTTAGATTTTGTTGAGGAGCCATATATCAATGCTCAAATTATTACCAAGGCTGATTTTATTGGTCCGGTAATGAGCTTGTGTATCGAAAAAAGGGGAATCCTTAAAAATCAAGTTTATCTAACCACAAACCGAGTGGAAATAAACTTTGAAATGCCGCTAGCGGAGATTGTTTTTGATTTTTACGATAGATTAAAATCGGTCTCAAAAGGATATGCTTCGTTTGATTACTCGCCAATTGGTTTCAGACAATCGGAACTTTCTAAGCTAGATATACTGCTGAATGGCGATCAAGTTGATGCGCTATCTGCCCTAATACATAGAAGCAATGCTTACCACTTTGGTAAAAAGATTTGCGAAAAACTGCGCGAGCTTATACCAAGACAACAATTTGATATTGCCATTCAGGCTGCAATTGGAGCTAAAATCATTGCTCGTGAAACGGTTAAAGCCTTAAGAAAAGATGTTACCGCAAAATGTTACGGTGGTGATATTAGCCGTAAACGAAAATTGCTCGAGAAGCAGAAAAAAGGTAAAAAACGAATGCGTCAGGTAGGGTCTGTAGAAGTGCCACAGGAAGCATTTTTAGCCGTTCTGAAGCTGAACGATTAGGCACAAATCTTGCACTGAGGCGCAATCTATGCGAAACCGTATTTTAAACTTAACAGCAGTACTCGTACTGCTTTTTGTTTTTGGTATTCCGAATGCTAATACTCAAATTATAAGCGTATTCGACATTGACAGACTTGAGCCAATTAACGAAGTTTTTATCATTGACCATAAATACAAACACTCGGCGGTAAGCAACAAAAAAGGCCAGGTAGATATTTCTGAGTTTAATAAAGAAGATACGCTCATTATTCAGCATCCCTCGTACATCCAACGAATAATTAGCTACAATAAGGTAATTAACTCAAACAAAACCATTTACCTTACCGAAAGTGCAGTTGATTTAGGCGAAGTATTGGTTATGGCTAACAAGCGAATTCAACCAAAAGAAGATGTGCCAAATACTATAATTTCCTTCAAATCTTCCGAAATCAAGTTTCAAAATCCACAGACTACAGCAGACCTACTAGGCTCTAGCGGTGAAGTTTTTATACAAAAAAGTCAACTCGGTGGTGGCAGCCCCATGATACGAGGTTTTTCTGCTAATAGAATTCTAATTGTTGTGGATGGAATAAGAATGAATAACGCCATTTTTAGATCGGGAAACCTTCAAAATGTGATCAGCATTGACCCCAGTATGATTGAACTTTCAGAAGTTGTTATGGGTCCTGGTTCAGTAATGTATGGTAGCGATGCCCTAGGTGGCGTTATGAACTTTCACACCAGAAACCCCAAGCTCTCTTTCCAAAAAGATTCAATGATTTCTAATTCAACTATACTCACCAGATATTCAAGCGCAAATCAAGAAAGAACTGTACACGGCTACACCAACTTTGGTGGCGAAAAATGGGGTGCTTTAGTTGGTATTACGGCAGCTCGTTTTTCTCATTTACGATCTGGCGCCAACCGCAACAATGGGTACGAAAAATTTGGTGAGCGGAATTGGTATCAAAGCAGATTGAACGGAGTAGATACCATTTTAAGCAATCCCGACCCAAATGTGCAGCGAAATTCTGGCTACGATCAACTAAACCTTACCGGTAAGATTAGGTATCAACCCACAAAAAACATTGATCTTATTTATGCTGCCAATTTTGCTACTACTTCAAACACACCGCGTTACGATAGACTTATTGAAACACGTAATGGCGCTCTGCGCTCTGCAGAATGGTATTATGGCCCTCAATTATGGCTTAACACCAACTTAACGGCTAACTTCAATATTAAAAACGATGCTTGGGATAAAAGCAGAATCATTATTGGATACCAACAGTTTGAAGAGTCAAGACACGATAGAAGGTTTAACAGCAATAACCTTAGGTCTAGAACGGAAAAAGTAGATGCATACAACCTAAACGTAGATTTCGATAAAAAAATAAAAGAAAAGCACGTTCTTTTCTACGGGATTGAAGGGGTTTACAATACTGTAAATTCAGAAGGAATATCTACCAATATAATCACTGGAGTCTCATCACCTGAAGCCAGTAGATATCCAGATGGAGGAAGTTATTGGATGAATGCTGCAGCATATTTAACCTGGAATTATCGCGCCTCGGAGAAATTAAAGCTTAGTTCAGGCTTGCGTTATACCTACATTGAAATGCAATCTAAGTTTAACGACACAAGCTTTTACAACCTTCCATTTAATGAAATTCGGTTAAGCACCTCAGCACTTAACGGTAGTTTTATCGGGTTCACCTACACACCAACCAAAAACTGGCAACTTAAGCTGAATACGGCAAGTGGATTTAGAGCACCCAACATAGATGACATTGCCAAGGTTTTCGACAGTGAACCTGGCTCTGTTGTGGTTCCGAATCCAAACCTAAAACCCGAATTTACCTACGATGTTGACTTGAGTGTTGCTCGTGATTTGAGAAACCAAGGAAAAATTGAACTTATTGGGTTTTATACCTATCTGGTGAATGCCATGGTCAGGCGAGATGGCAGTTTTAACGGAAACGATTCCATCCTTTACGATGGAACAATGAGTCAAGTGCAGCAAATAGCCAATGCAAGTTCATCAAATATTTATGGAGCAACCATTAACATTACTTCAAACATTTCAAGGCGATTTGGGATAATCCAAACCTTTAACATAATGGATGGCGAAGTAATAGAAACTGGAAATGCAATTCGGCATGTGCCTCCAGCCTTCGGAAAAACCGCCTTACGATACCGCTTCAAGAAAATTCACGCAGAACTATTTAGCTTGTACAACGCTTGGCGCCATTTTGACGATTTATCACCTGGTGAACAAGGAAAAACTCATATTTATACAGTTAACGGAACTCCTGCTTGGGCGACTATCAATGCCCGATTCAACTACAAATTCAACAAGTACTGTAGTGCTAATCTTGCCATAGAAAACATCCTTGATAAGCACTACCGACCCTACTCAAGTGGTATTTCTGCTGCAGGTAGAAACTTTGTTGTTACCCTCCGAGCATCTATTTAAATACCTTTATTTTCTAAATGGATGTTATGAAAAAAATTGGCGTATTAACCTCTGGAGGTGATGCCCCCGGAATGAACGCTGCGTTGCGAGCTGTGGTAAGAACTGCAATTGGAAACAAGGTTGAAGTTGTTGGAATTCTTGAGGGATTTAACGGATTGGTTACGGGCAACTTCATTGATCTTGATGCCAGAGCAGTAAGTAATATCCTTCAGCGCGGTGGTACAATTTTAAGATCTGCCAGAAGTCCTGAGTTTAGAACCACAGAAGGGCGTAAACAAGCTTTTGACAACTTAAAAAAACACGAAATTGAGGGGTTAATCATTATTGGAGGAGACGGCTCATTTACCGGAGCTTCAATTTTTCATAAAGAATTCGGAATACCCTACGTTGGTATTCCTGGCACGATAGATAATGATTTGGCTGGAACGGATTTTACACTTGGATTTGATACCGCCTGTAATACGGTAGTTGAAGCAGTAGATAAAATAAAAGATACTGCCGCTTCACACAACCGCTTGTTTTTTATTGAAGTAATGGGTCGGGACTCAGGTTACATTGCTCTAACCACCGGAATTGCAAGTGGTGCAGAAGAAATATTGCTTCCTGAAACCGCTACAAACGTTATTCAACTTATTGAAAAGCTACAATTATCGAAACAGCGCAGAAAAAATTCATCCATAGTAATTGTTGCAGAAGGTGATGATGGAGGCGGTGCAGTTGCAATCGCAAATCAGGTTAAAGAAAAGCACCCAGAGTACGATACTCGAGTTACCATTTTAGGCCATTTACAACGTGGAGGCAAACCAAGTGTTATGGACAGAGTGCGAGGAAGCCGGTTTGGCCATACAGCCGTTAAATGCCTACTAGAGAGCAAATCAGATATAATGATTGGCGTTGAAAAGGGTGAAATGGTGGAATCGGCTGTGGAGCACGCAATCAGCAATACCAAGCCACTAAAACAACACTTGTTTCACATAAAAGATGATTTGAGCTTATAAATTTGTTTTAACTAAAACAGATTTTCAGGAATAGTACATACCGGTATCGGTTGCATCTTATGCTGATTGACCGCATTTAATTTTTTGTAAATAGACAACACTTCTGCTTGGCGTTGAGTTGTTTCAGCAGTCGATTTTGAATCGCAATAATCCATAGCCCACTCCAACTCTACGTAGGTTGCTCCCAACTGATCTTCATCGGTTCTATCATCTCCCCAAAGACCATCAGTAGGAGGGGCAGTTAAAATATCGTCTCCTACACCAATGTGTTCAGCCAACGCAAACACTTCACTTTTCACCAAATCCGCAATCGGACTTAAATCAACGCCGCCATCACCATATTTAGTGAAAAATCCTACGCCAAAATCCTCCACTTTATTACCCGTTCCTAAAACCAGTTTTTGCTCAATTCCAGCAAAATAATAAAGCGTTGTCATTCTAATTCGTGCACGAGTATTGGCTAAAGACAAACTCAATTGTTCACCTTCCTTTTCTTCCGGAATCATCCCTAAAAAACCATCGTACATATCGGACAAATCCACTTCCACAGATTTTACATTCGAAAATCGCTTTTTTAAAGATTCGATGTGATTATGCGCACGCTTTAATTGCTTCTCTTCTTGATGAATTGGCATAGAAACACACAGCACTTCAGCACCAGAAAGAGCGCCTAAAGTACTGGTTAAAGCGGAATCAATTCCTCCAGAAATACCAACTACAAATCCTTTAGTACCAGCATTGGTATTGTATTCCTTTAACCAGTTAGCGATGTAATCTATAATCTTTTGGTGTTGCATAAATTTTACTCATTAAAAATAAACACCCAAATGTATTACTACAGATCTTGGCAGGGCTTTTATCCGTTGTCCTGTTCTTGACAAAGATGTATTGGTTTTGATTAAATCAGCTGCGGATTCCGTAGCATTTAAAACAAACATATTTCCTTCAAGAATATTTGTCAATCCATTTTCAAAAGTGACTCCTGCAACAAAATACGTTTCACCTGTTATTCGTCGTTCGTACTCTCCGCCTATTTTGATATTTAATTTAGAACCCTTTGTAAAGCTATTTGCGTCATTCTCATTTGCCACTAACTCTTTTTCAGAACCAGCTTCGGTAAATTTTTCGGTCTGTTGGTATCCGCTATTTAGTCTAAAACCAGTTCCAAATCCAAACCAACCGGCTAGGTGCGAGTATCCAATTTCATCACTTCGCAGTTTTAATCCTATGGGCACTTCTAAATAACTTAGATTCAATTCCTGCGCAATGGAACTGTTCACTATAATTCCGGCAGAAGTAAGACTTGCACCCGGATAACTTAACTGATATTTATAATTCTGAAGATTAATACCTGTGCTTAAATAGTATTTATCATTTCCAGGTAATTGAAAATCCGTTATCAATCCATAGTTTAATGAAACGGAATTAGAAACAACCTCCAAACCCGATGTTTGAGACTTAAGCCAATTAATGCTTGGTGCTGAATACACTCCAAATTTCAAGCTTCGCTCTTGCGCAAGAATCGGTAAATTAACTACCAGAGAAAACAGCGCTAGAATCAACAAATATTGTGAAGTCTTTTTCATGATGCTTGGCTACTTTTGCGCCTTCCGCACAACTACAATGATAGTATGAGTAACATGAGATTTATTGGCCCTATATTCAAACTTTTCATATGCTTTGTCTTAATAACCTCTTGTGTGGATTCAAAAAAAGAAATTGATATTTCAACTGTTGATTTCAAACTTGATGCAAAGCGCCTAGATAAAGAGTTATTTGCGTTAGACGAACCTATGTCTTCCAAAATTCCAAAATTGGAAGCCAACTATGGCACTTTTTTTAAACGATACACAGAGGACATGCTCAACCTTGGAGCAATTGGGGACCCTACATTACCTAGTGCCTACAAACAGTTTGTTTATGATACAGACATAAATAAAGTGGCAAAAGATGTTTCAAAATCTTACCCTGATTTATCGAATGAAAACTCCGAAATTGAAAATGGTTTTAAGCGTTATTCAGTGCTATTTCCTGAGAAAACAATACCAAGCATTGTTTACATAATCTATGGATTCACTTATAAAATCGCTACAACCGAAAAAACAATTGGTATTGGCTTGGATATGTATATGGGAGCAAGTTACAGCTACTATAATGCATTGCAATTTCCAGAGTTCAGAAAACAAACTATGGAACGAGTATTTATTCCAACAGACGTGCTAAAAGGTTGGATTACAACAGAATTTGAAAAACCCGACAGCAGCAAAACTTTTTTAGACGAAATCATCTACGAAGGAAAAATGCTCTATCTACTAGACCTCCTTCTACCTAATACTCCCGACGAAATAAAAATAGGATATACCAAAAATCAGCTGCAGTGGTGTCAGCAAAATGAAATGGCAATGTGGGGCCATTTTGTGAACGAAAAGCTCTTGTTTAGTAAAATTAAAGGAGAGTACTTTAAGTTCATTAACCCAGGTCCGTTCACGGCTGGGTTCGATAGAAAGTCGCCTGCTCGTACAGGCATTTGGTTGGGCTGGCAAATAGTTAAAAGTTACATGGAATCCAACCCAGAAACTCCAATTTTAGATTTAATAAAAAATAATGATGCACAAGGCATCTTAAACAGTTCAAACTACAAACCCAAAAAGTAATGGCAAACAAAACTTCTCAAATAGTCTTTGATGTTGAATTAGACGAAAACAACGTTCCGGAAAAAATGAATTGGGCATCTTCTGAAAACAAAGAACGTGGAAAATGCAATGCTGCCTTCATTTCTATTTGGGACCCTGAACAAAAGAACACGCTAAAAATTGATTTGTGGACAAAAGAAATGACGACTGATGATATGAAAATCTTGTATCACCAAACATTTCTTACCATGAGTGATGCCTTAGAAAGAAGTACGGGTGAAGGAAAAATGGCGCACCAAATTAGGGAGTTCGCACGCTACTTTGGAGAAGAAATGGGTATTATTGAAAGAAGCTAAAGTCCAGCATTAATTTCTTCAATGTAATTCAACAGGTCTTCTCTGCCTTCTTCTACAGTTGCAGAGGTATAAAACATCACTGGTAACTCCTCCCACTCTTCTTGCAAACGACTCTTGTAATTACGTATGTTGTTTGCTAATTGCTGTCTTTTGTTCTTATCAGTTTTGGTAAAAACAATACTAAAAGGTAAGCCGTTTTCACCCAACCAGTGAATAAACTCTAGGTCAATTTTCTGAGGTTCGAGTCGCGAATCAACAAGTACAAAAATGTTCGTCAGTTGCTCACGTTTTAAAAAATACTCCTCAATAAAACCCGCCCATTTTACGCGCTTCTTTTTTGAAACCGCGGCATAACCGTAACCGGGTAAATCTACCAAATGCCACTTCGACTCGCGCTCATCTGCCATCAAAACTTCAAAGTGATTTATTAATTGAGTTTTACCTGGCTTAGAACTTACTTTAGCTAGATTTTTTTTTACGGCAAGACAGTTTATCAGAGATGATTTTCCCACGTTAGATCTGCCAATGAACGCATATTCAGGTACGTTACCACTTGGACATTGGCTTACTTTTTCACTGCTTTTTACAAACGTGAACGACTTAATATCCATACTAATAAAAGCTTATTTTTTGTAAAGAGAATCTAGAAATTCACCCAAGATAGAATTAAACTCTTGAGGGTGCTCCATCATAGCAGCATGACCACATTTATCTATCCAATGCAACTGAGACTGAGGCAACAAAGAATGAAACTCTTCGGCTACTTCTGGTGGTGTAATGTGATCATTTTTTCCCCATATTAAGCACGAAGGGATAGTCATATACTCAAGTTCTTTTGCCATATTGTGGCGAATGGCTGATTTTGCTAAAGCAATAATTCTCAACGCTCTGGCTTTATCGTTCACAATCTCGTAACACTCATCAACTAGCTCTTTTGTTGCCACATTTGGGTCATAAAAAGTGTACTCTACTTTTTGTTTAATAAACTCGTAATTCTCACGTTTTGGAAAAGAACCCCCAAATGAATTTTCATACAAACCAGAAGAACCTGTTAATACCAACGAACCCACACTGTCCAAATGCTTACTTGTGTATATCAATGCAACATGGCCTCCTAATGAGTTACCTAATAAATTCACTTTATCAAACCCCTTGTGTTCAACAAAATCGCGCATAAACTTTGCAAGATTCTTAGCATTGGTATTAATCACTGGCAAGGTATAAATAGGTAGTAAGGGAATTACCACCTTGTATCCTCGGTTAGCAAAATAAGGTATAACATCGGCAAAATTACTTAGCGCGCCAAACAACCCATGAAGAATTAATAGAACTGGCCCTTCTCCTTCTTCAATGTATTCAAATTTACCTTCTTTCTTGAGCGTGTTTTGCATAGGTTTTCAATCTTCAGATGAAATCAAAAGTAAACATTTTGCATGTAAACCCCTGTTGTCTGCACCTAACCCAGAGCCAAAATATTAACACCAAAAAAGTTCAAAAACTTGATGAAAAACAATTGATTCACTCCCACTTTCAAAACCTTGATTTACAGCCTTTTAAACTCAGAAACAACGAAAGTTTTCAACAAAGTGGTAAAAAATGGTAGGTTGTGGGAGAAAGTGGTAGAATTCTTATAATTTTACGCTCAATTTTTCGGTAATAGTTGTGATGATCAGTTTGTTAGGAGAATACGATTGTAAGATGGATGCCAAGGGGCGCATCATGCTTCCTAATGGGCTAAAAAAACAGCTTGAAAGCATGATTCACGAAGGGTTTGTGGTAAACAGAGATATCCACGAACCGTGCTTGGTTCTATACCCTCAAGCTGAATGGAACAAGGTGTCAAGTCAACTAGCTAAACTCAATCGCTTCATAAAAAAGAACGCGCTTTTTATCCGAAAATTCAACAACGGCGCTACCCCGTTAACCCTTGATGGTACTGGTAGAATGCTGATTCCTAAAGCACTCTCAAAAACGGCTGGTTTAGAAAAAGAGATAAAGGTGATTGGCAATGGTGAACGAATAGAAATTTGGTCTGCTGCTAACTACGAAAGCATGCTCAACAGTGAAGAGTTTGATTTTTCTGCACTGGCCGAAGAAGTTATGGGTGATATAAGTCCTGATTCGGATGAGTAGCTACCACACACCAGTATTATTTACAGAAAGTATAGAGGGCTTGTCTCTCCAAAATAGTGGGCGCTACGTTGATGTAACGTTTGGAGGCGGAGGTCATTCGCTAGGCATTTTAGCAGCCTGTCCAGAATGCGAGCTTGTGGCATTTGACCAAGATCCGAACAGTCACGAAAATGAAATTGATTCCGATAGATTCACTTTAATCAAACAGAATTTTCGCTACCTAAAAAACAACCTTAGAATGTTTGGACTAACTCCTATAGATGGCTTGCTTGCCGATTTAGGTGTTTCATCTCACCAGTTTGATGTGCCTGACAGAGGTTTCAGTACTCGATACGATGGGCCATTGGATATGCGTATGAATCCGAAAGCGACTGCTTCCGCTGCCGATATTTTAAACCAAAAATCTCAGGAAGAGCTCACCAATATTTTTACCGAATACGGCGAAATTAAAAATGCATGGAAACTTGCTGGTGCAATAGTTCAAGAGCGAGAAATAACCCCTTTTAAAACAACCGATCAACTTAAAGCTGTAGCTAAAAAATTTACACCAGAGAAAAAACTCAACCAATACCTAGCTCAGGTATTTCAGGCAATTCGCATAGAGGTCAATCAAGAAATTGAAGCGCTAAAAGAGCTCTTAACCCAATCGGTTGAAGTTTTAAAGCCAAAGGGAAGATTGGTGTTTATTTCCTACCATTCTTTAGAAGATAGATTGGTAAAAACCTTCTTTAAGACCGGTAATTTCAAAGGAATTCAAGAGAAAGATTTTTACGGAAATCTAATACGCCCTCTGAACCCAATCAACAGAAAAGTTATTACACCTAGCACTAAAGAATTAGCTCATAATCCGCGCTCTAGAAGCGCAAAATTGCGCATAGCGGAAAAGATTTAATGGCAAAGAAGGAAAACATAAAACGCCGCAACATAATTGTTGATTTGGTTAATGGAAACATCCTAACGCGCGAGATTGTAGTAAACCATTTGCCGTACTTCCTATTTCTTGCCTTGCTTGCATTGGTATACATCTCAAACGGCTTCTTAGCAGAACAAAATGTACGTGATTTAAACGCCCTTAACAAAGGCATAAAAGAATTGCGCAGTGAATACATCACTGTAAAATCCGAACTCATGTACCGAAGTAAGCAGAGTGAGGTAATCAAAATAATTAGAGAAAAAGAATTGGGTCTGGAGGAGTCCTTTGAACCTCCAAAGAAAATTGTAAAACCCGCAAGCAATGAGTAGCAAGCAAAAGCTTATACGACGGGTTTATCCAATTTATGCTCTGCTGTTACTGTTTGGCGCGGGTATTATCATAAAGATTGCCCAAGTGCAGTTTGTTGAAGGCGATCAATGGCAAGAATTAGCTAAATCTTACTCGACTAAGTATAGAAAAATCGATGCTGTTCGCGGAAATATTTATGCATCAGACGGCAGCCTTATAGCCACTTCTGTTCCAAAATACGAAGTGCGTTTCGATTTAAATGCGGAGGCAATTAACGACGAACTCTTTGCGACGAACATTGATTCACTCTGCTATGAACTAGCTCGACTACTGCCAAACAAAACCCAAAGCGCCTGGAAGGCAGAATTAACTCAAGCTAGAAAAAACGGCGCACGATACCATTTAATCCAACGAAAACTTACCTATACCCAAATTAAAAAGATGCGCAACTTCCCAATTTTCAGAAGAGGAAAATATAAAGGAGGATTCATTTCTCTGCAGCAAAACAAACGTGAAAAACCTTTCCAAGTTTTAGCAGCTAGAACAATTGGATACAGCCGAGAAAACGTAAAACCTGTTGGACTTGAAGGTGCTTACAATAAAGTGTTAAGCGGAACCCAAGGTATGCAGCTAATGCAAAAAATCGCAGGTGGTATTTGGATGCCGATTGAAGATGACAATCAGATAGAACCAGAAGATGGTGCTGATGTGGTTACCACCTTAGACATAAATATTCAAGATGTTGCTGAAAACGCTCTATTAGAACAACTGACCAAGCAAGAGGCCGATCACGGTTGTGTTATATTGATGGAAGTAGCAACAGGCGAGGTAAAAGCTATTGCAAATCTTACCAAAACTAAAAGTGGCAACTATTGGGAAACTTACAATTACGCAGTTGGAGAAAGTACCGAACCTGGTTCTACCTTCAAATTAGCTTCGTTGATTGCAGCTTTGGAAGATGGCTACATCGATATTACCGATAGCGTAGAAACAGGCAGAGGCGTTTACAAATTCTACGACAATAAAATGTACGATTCACGAATTGGAGGTTATGGCAAAATAACCATCAAGCGCGCCTTTGAAGTATCCTCAAATATTGGGGTTGCACGCACCATTTTCGAAAACTACAGCAGCAATCCACAAAAATTTATTGACCGATTATATAAAATGAACCTTCACCAAAAATTGGATATAGAAATATACGGAGAAGGTGAACCTCAAATAAAATCTGCCAACGATCCTACTTGGAGCGGAATTTCACTCCCTTGGATTTCACACGGTTACGAAGTTTCGTTAACTCCATTGCAAATTCTAACCTTTTACAACGCTGTTGCCAACGATGGCAAAATGGTTAAGCCTCGTTTTGTAAAAGAAATTAGAAAAATCGGCAAACCTATAAAGGAATTTGGCCCAGAAGTAATTAACCCAGCAATATGCTCTAAAGCAACTATCAAAAAAGCCAAAAAAATGCTAGAAGGAGTTGTGCAAAGAGGAACCGCAACTAACCTAAAAAATGCCAACTATAAAATTGCCGGCAAAACAGGTACAGCACAAATCTACAACGCCAAATATGGATACAAATACGATAAAAAAGTTAGTTACCAAGCTTCATTCGCTGGTTACTTTCCTGCAGAAAACCCAATGTATAGCTGCATTGTGGTTGTTAATGCTCCTTCAAAAAATGTGTACTACGGTAACTTGGTAGCAGGACCAATTTTTAAAGAGATAGCGGATAAGGTTTACTCTACCAGCATCCAATTACATAAAGAACTCGAAAACACAACTCAACTTGCCGAGCGCACCCCACTACCGGTATCAAAAAACGGAAATCGATACGACTTACAAACAGTTTTCAGCGAACTGGAAGTGCCTTGCTTAGAAAAAGGCACAAACGCAACTTGGGTAGCTACATCAACGGGACGTGATAAGGTAACACTGTACAAACGCGCTCTTAGAAGAGGAATAGTACCAAATGTGGTTGGCTTGGATGTAAAAGACGCGATATATCTAATTGAAAATATGGGACTTAAAGCTGATTTTGAAGGCAGAGGCATCATAAAAGAACAAGTACCAAGCGCGGGAACACGAATAGAAAATTTCAATAGTGTAAAACTCATTCTTACCTAACATGAAATTACTGAAAGACATACTGTACAAAGTGCCCATGAAAAAAGTAGTGGGGTCAACAAATGTGGCTATTCAGAACATTTGTTTCGACTCACGAGAGTCTGCCCAATTTTCTGTTTTTGTAGCAATAAGAGGCACACAAGTAGATGGTCACGACTTTATTAATCAGGTTGTAGATAAAGGCGTTCTTGCAGTAGTATGTGAAGAATTACCAGAAAATTTAGACAAAAACGTAACCTACATTGAAACCAAAGACAGCAATAGTGCACTGGCATTAATGGCCTGCAACTTCTACGACAATCCATCAAACGAACTAAATCTTGTAGGTGTAACAGGTACCAACGGAAAAACTACAACGGTAACCATTATGCATCAGCTGTTTATGAACCTAGGTCATAAATGTGGGTTGCTTTCTACTGTGGTAAACAAAATTCAACGAGAAGAAATTCCGTCAACTCATACCACTCCTAACGCACTTGAATTGAATAGGCTGCTGCGTCAAATGGTTGACGAGGGCTGCACTCATTGTTTTATGGAAGTGAGTTCGCATGCGTTAGTGCAGCGCCGAACCGAAGGGGTAAACTTTAAAGTGGCTATTTTCGCCAACATCACACACGACCACCTCGACTATCACGGAACTTTTGATGAGTATATAAAAGCCAAAAAAATGCTGTTTGACGATTTAACCAGCAACAGCTATGCTTTGGTTAATCGAGACGATTTTCATAATGAAGTGATGGTGCAAAACAGCAGCGCTAAGGTGCACTCTTTTGGGCTAAAAACCATGGCCGACTTTAAATGCAAAATCATTGAAAACGATTTTACTGGATTACTGCTCAACGTAGATAATCAGGAGGTTTGGACAAGACTAATAGGTAGGTTTAATGCATACAATGTGCTTACGGCCTACTCCACTGCCAAGTTATTAGATGAAGACCCAATTCAAGTACTAACCGAAATTTCAAAACTCACCCCTGTTCGAGGCAGATTCCAGCAAATTAAATCGAATAATGGAATTACTGGAATTGTTGATTATGCGCACACTCCAGATGCGTTATTGAAAATATTAGAAACCATCAACGAGATTAAGACAGACAACCAGCAAGTTTTCACCATTGTAGGATGCGGAGGAAATCGCGATAAAACAAAAAGACCAGAAATGGCCAAGATTGCGGTTAACAATAGCGAACGCGTTATTCTAACCTCAGACAACCCAAGAAACGAAGATCCTGAAGCTATAATAGCCGATATGGAAAAGGGTGTAAATAAAGCTAATTCAAGAAAAACGCTGGCAATTACCAATCGTCGCGAAGCAATTAAAGCAGCGGTAAGTCAGGCTAACCCAGAAGACATAATTCTTATTGCTGGAAAAGGCCACGAAACCTACCAAATCATAGGAGACGAAGTGCATGATTTTAACGATATGGAAATTCTTACCGAATACCTAAAACAATTTGGAGCCTAATGTTATACTATCTATTTCAATACCTAAACTCAATTGATTTTCCCGGCGCTGGAGTATTTAACTACATCACGTTCAGAGCTGCCGTAGCGGTTATTCTATCTCTTGTTATTTCCATGGTGTTTGGTAAACGAATCATTGGTTGGTTGCAAAAAAACCAATTTGGTGAAACTGTGCGTGACCTTGGCTTAGAAGGTCAAATGCAAAAACAAGGCACACCAACCATGGGCGGGCTAATTATTCTAGCCTCTATTCTGGTACCGGTCCTCCTAGTGGGAAAACTCGACAATGTTTACGTGCAAATCATGATTATTTCAACGGTTGGTTTTGGGTTGATTGGATTTACAGACGACTACCTAAAAATCAAGTATAAAAACAAAGACGGACTCGCAGGAAAATTCAAAATTGTTGGACAAGTCCTAGTAGGCTTAATTGCCGGTGGGATGCTGTATTTCAGCGATGGCACCGTTATCCGACACAAAGAGTTTGTTGTAGACACTGCTACTGTTACCGTTCAAAATCAATCGGAAACCAGTGCTAGCAAGCAAAAAGACTACGTGTGGCAAGAAACTAAAGGGCTAAAAACCACCATTCCTTTTATAAAAAACAACGAATTCGATTACATGTGGGTAATCAGCTGGATGGGCGACTGGACATCCAAATATGGCTGGTTAATTTTCTTACCTATTGTAATAATTATTACCACAGCAGTAAGCAATGGAGCCAACATGACCGATGGTTTAGACGGCCTAGCAACGGGCACCTCAGCCATCATAGGAACCACGCTTGGCATTTTTGCATACCTGAGTGGCAACTACGTTTTTGCCGACTACCTAAACATAATGTACATACCCGATTCGGGGGAGCTAGTGGTTTTTATTGCCGCATTTGTTGGTGCTTGTGTTGGATTTTTATGGTACAACTCCTTCCCTGCTCAAGTATTTATGGGCGATACAGGTAGTTTATCCATCGGTGGAATTATAGCTGTTTTTGCCATTGCAATTCGTAAAGAACTCTTGATTCCGGTCTTATGTGGAATCTTCTTAGTTGAAAATCTATCGGTAATGATACAGGTAGGTTATTTCAAATACACCAAGAAAAAATACGGTGAAGGAAGGCGCGTGTTTAAAATGGCACCCCTCCATCACCACTACCAAAAATTAGGTATTCCTGAACCCAAGATTGTATCACGCTTTTGGATTGTGGGCATTATGCTCGCCATCATCAGCATTGTAACACTAAAACTTAGGTAAGGATGCAAAAACTAGTAGTGCTAGGTGCCGGCGAAAGCGGTTGTGGAGCAGCTCTACTGGGCAAAACAAAAGGATTTAAGGTTTTTGTATCCGACAAAGGAGTAATAACCAAAACATCCAAAGACGTTCTTTTACATAACTATATTCCTTTCGAGGAAAAACAGCATATAGAGCAGA
>CBFICO010000014.1:11289-35604 GCA_965661115.1 Salibacteraceae bacterium | reverse complement strand
TTTTAGCATGGATTATCTTTTCAGATGAAAAGTGCAAATTTTAGTGAAGCTCTTCACCGTTTGCAAGCTTTTTAATTTTTTCGTACAATTCAATTTCGTCGCCTTCTTGATAAGAAGTGTGCTGATGAACAATCTTTCCGTTTTTATCAACCAAAAAAGAATGAGGAACATTAACTACACCCATTTGACGTCTGAAATCTGAGTTTTTATCTATGAGTACAGTATAATCCCAAGCAACACCATCTACGTATGGTTTAACTTTAGGTGCATTTCTGGCATCATCAATAGAAATAGCGTAAATAACAACACCAGTTTCATCAACCCAATCATCATAAACTTCGGCAATGTTATTCAACTCTCTTTTACACGGGCTGCACCATGTAGCCCAAAAGTTTATCAGCACAGGTTTACCTTCATTTACAATTTCTGAGGTGTTAAATGTATTACCGTCAATATCTTCAATATCGATTGCTGGAATTGTTCTAGACTGACCGAAAACCGCAAGGGTTAAAACGCTACATAGCGCAATTGTACAAAGCTTTTTCATGTGTTAAAATTTGTAAGACAACGAATTTAATGATTTTATTATTAAGGACTCGATAAACTCCGATTTTATCCTCGTTTTTTCGCACTATGTCAAATGTTGTACCAACTCAGATAATCCTTCACCAGAATCTTTATTTATTAAATGAAAGTTCTCTGGAAGGTTGAGTGCATCTACATTTGGGTCAACTACATAATGCGTACAAGTTGGTTTTGTTTGGTATATTAATCCAGCGGCTGGATAAACATTAAGCGAGCTACCAACAGTTATCATTATATCCGCATCCGCTGCAATTAATGCTGCTGTGTCTATAGCAGGTACTGCCTCTCCAAACCAAACCACATGTGGCCGTAATTGCGAGCCATCCTTAGCTTTATCACCAATTTTAATATCCATATATCCAATATTTTCGTAGAAATCGTCAACCAAGCTGCTTTTGGCTATGGTAATACATCCATGCAGGTGAAGCACATTTTTGCTTCCCGCTCGTTCGTGCAAGTCATCTATGTTTTGGGTAATTACCTGCAACTTCAATTTCTTTTCTAATTCGGCAATAGCTATGTGTGCCATATTTGGTTTTACATCTGCAATTTGTCGTCTTCTTTGATTATAAAACCCTAATACCAATTCAGGATTTTTTGCGAATGCCTCTGGAGTTGCAACTTCTTCTATGTTATGCTGTTCCCATAGGCCTCTACTTTCTCTAAACGTGGCAATTCCGCTTTCAGCTGAAATTCCTGCTCCACTAAATACTACAACTTTCATTTCTAGTCTAATTAAAAGGTCAACTACTATGGTTTTACTAAACCCTAACAATAGCAATGTATTACTTTTGAAAGCTTAAAATTACGGCAAAAGATATGCGTAAAACAAGGAGACAAGAGGCTTTAGATTACCATTCAAATGGTAGAAAGGGAAAGATTGAAGTAAAACCGACTAAACCCTATTCTTCTCAACGCGACTTAAGTTTGGCTTATTCCCCTGGAGTAGCAGAGCCTTGCCTTGAGATCGCGGACAAACCTGAAACGGTATTTGACTATACCGCAAAAGGTAATTTGGTGGCAGTAATTAGCAATGGAACTGCTGTTTTAGGATTGGGTGACATTGGCCCAGCAGCATCAAAACCTGTAATGGAAGGTAAAGGCTTGCTGTTTAAAATTTTTGCAGATATTGACGTTTTTGATATTGAAGTCGATGCTACTGATGTAGATGAGTTTGTGAAAACCGTTAAAAACATCGCCCCTACATTTGGTGGAATTAACCTTGAAGACATTAAAGCGCCTGAAGCTTTTGAAATAGAAAAACGTCTCAAGGAAGAACTGGATATTCCAGTAATGCATGATGACCAACATGGCACGGCGATAATTTCCTCCGCTGCTTTAATTAATGCGCTTGAACTGAGTAATAAAAAAATAGAGGAAGTAAAAATTGTAGTAAGTGGCGCAGGAGCAAGTGCAATTTCTTGTGCGTCGTTGTACGTTGCAATGGGAGCAAACCGCTCAAATATTGTAATGTGTGATAGTAAAGGAGTAATAAAACCCTCTAGAGGAAACTTGGATAAATACAAGTCCTTATTTGCAAACGAAGTAGAAGCAAACACGCTAGAAGAGGCAATGGTTGGAGTTGATGTTTTCCTAGGACTTTCAAGAGCCAATTTGGTTTCAAATTCTATGGTAAAAAGCATGGCGAAGGATTGTATTGTATTTGCTCTGGCCAATCCAAATCCTGAGATTCCTTATGCAGATGCAATGTCTGTTCGCAACGATATTATTGTTGCTACAGGAAGGTCTGACAACCCCAACCAGGTAAATAATGTGCTTGGTTTTCCTTTTATTTTTAGAGGCGCTTTGGATGTGCAGGCTACCGCAATTAATGAAGAAATGAAATTGGCTGCGGTAAAAGCAATTGCTGAACTAGCTAAAGAAATGGTGCCAGAAGAAGTAAACATTGTTTACAAGGAGAAAATTCTCTCGTTTGGAAAAGATTACATTATTCCAAAACCAATGGATCACAGACTTATTACTAAAGTTTCACCTGCGGTTGCAAAAGCTGCAATGGAATCTGGTGTTGCGAAAAATCCAATTTTAGATTGGCAAGAGTATTCTGATGAACTAGAAGAGCGTTTAGGGCTGGATAATAAAATTGTTACCAGCTTGGTAGATCGAGCCAGAAAAGATCCTCAAAAAGTAGTATTTGCCGAAGCGGATAATTATAAGATACTGAAAGCGGCTCAAATAGTGCGCGATGAAGGAATTGCGGAGCCAATTCTTTTGGGTAAAGTTGATAAAATTACCGAGCTCATTGAGACCTATGAATTGGATTTAAAAGATGTTCCTATACTGGATCCGAGAAGTAGAAAACAGGAAGATTTACGTAACAAATTTGGTCAATATTTCTACGAATTAAGGCAGAGAAAAGGCTACACATTGCACGAGGCTAAGAAAATTATGCGGGAACGAAATTATTTCGGAACCGCCTTGGTAAGATGGGGTGAGGCAGATGCGTTTATTTCAGGCATCACAAGAAATTACCCAGATACATTGCGCCCTGCTTTGCAAATTATTGGCTCCCAATCAAAGCAAAAGAACATTGCAGGAATGTATATTCTTAATACCAAAAAAGGGCCTCTTTTTCTTGCAGATACCACCATTAATTTTAACCCAACAGCAGAAGAGTTAGTAAATATAACAGTGCTTACAGCTGAGGCAATTAGAGGGTACAAGTTAAAACCGCGAATTGCTCTACTCAGCTACAGCAATTTTGGTTCTTCTGACGGGGAAGATTCAAAAAAAGTTCAAGAGGCAGTGCGCATCTTACACAAAAATCATCCAGATATAATTGTTGATGGAGAGGTTCAAGCAAACTTTGCATTGAATCAGGAATTAACGGGTGAGTTATTTCCGTTTTCTCTGCTGTCAAAACACAGGGTAAATACACTGATTTTTCCAAACCTTGCCTCCGGAAATATCGCATACAAGCTAATGCAGGAAATTAGTGATATAGAAACTATGGGACCTGTTTTATTAGGTATGAAAAAACCGGTACATGTACTACAGATTGGAAGTTCGGTGCGCGAGATTGTGAATATGGTAACCATAGCAGCGGTTGATGCACAGCAACGTAGCCATAAGTTAAACGAAAACAAAAAAGCGAAGAGAACAGTTTTATGATAGAATTTCTCAACGGAAGACTAATTGAAAAAAATCCAGCTTATGCAGTTTTAGAGTGCAATGGTGTAGGCTATTACGTGAATATTTCCTTACAAACATTTGAGCGGATTGGAAGCACCGAAGCTTGTAAACTATTCATTCATATGGTGGTTAGAGAGGATGCTCACTCGTTATATGGATTTATGGAACCTACGGAGCGTCAATTATTCAGACACTTAATTTCTGTTTCGGGTATAGGTCCAAACACTGCTCGTATTATTCTTTCTTCCTATAAATCGGAAGATGTTATCGCTGCCATAGCCAACGAAAATGTAGATTTACTCAAATCGATTAAAGGTATTGGTGCCAAAACAGCCCAACGAATTGTGATAGATTTAAGAGATAAGGTTGCTAAAGAAGCGCCTCAACTAGAAATTTCTTCACTTCAGGACAATACAACGAAAGAAGAGGCGTTATCGGCCCTTGCAGTTCTTGGATTCGATAGAAATCGAAGCACCAAAGTGTTGCATAAAATATACAGAGATCAGACATCTGAACACTCTGTAGAAGAGGTAATTAAAGAAGCTTTAAAGCAATTATAAAAAGACTACGATTCGTTCGTTGTGTGGTTAAACTGGCGTAACAGCGCACTCATATTTTTGGGCTTATTGCCCATGCTTCTGTTTGGTATTTCAAATTCTGAAGGGAAAGAAAACCCCTACGCGCTCAGTTTTGAATACCATGCAATGCCAATAGACTCGGGTGATACCGAGAAAATTGACCTAAAATATCCTATCACCAATTCGCCTGCAACTTCTGCAGAGGGAGGCTCCTCTAAAATGGATTTGAAAGACCCTTCAAATATTAAATCTTCGGTAAAGTATAATCCCAATACAGGTAAGTACGAGGTTTCTCAGAAAATGGGAGATAGAATCAATTACAAGCCGCCGACCTACATGGATTTTGACGAGTATCTTGAGATGCAGCGCAAAAAAAGCATGGCAGATTATTGGAAGGATAAAAAGTCGGCTGAAAAAGAATTTGAGGAAGAAGGAAAGTCACCTATTGCACCTCAACTAAAAATAAAATCGCGAGCATTTGATAGAATTTTTGGCGGCAACAATATCGATATAAGGCCTTCGGGTTCGGCGGAAGTCTCTTTTGGCGGCAGAATTTCAAAAACCGATAACCCAGTAATTCCAATTCGATCTAGAAGAATAGCAACCTTTCAATTTGATCAAAACATGCAGCTTAATCTTCTTGGAAATATTGGTGATAAACTAAAGGTGAGTGCTAATTACAATACACAAGCGACATTCGACTTTCAGAACCAATTTAAGATTGAATATACAGGTTATGAAGATGAAATTCTCCAGAAAGTGGAATTAGGAAACGTTTCTATGCCATTAAACAGTCAGCTTATAACTGGTAGCCAAAGTTTGTTTGGAGTTAAAGCTAAAACCAAGTTTGGTAGGCTTACCATGACCACCGTTTTATCTCAAGATAGAGGTCAAAAAAGCGAGGTGGAGTCAAAAGGTGGTGCTCAAATAAGCGAGTTTGAGGTGCAAGGAGATAATTACGAAGCAAACAAACACTTCTTCCTAAATGAGTTTTTTAGAAACAATTACGAAAGAGCCATTGCAGATCCTTTGTATTTGCAATCTGCTTATGTGGTAACAAGGGTAGAAGTGTGGGTTACCAATACGCGTACAGATCCGAATGCTAGAGACGTAATTGCTTTCCAGGATTTAGGTACAGCCGATCCTAATTTTTTATACCGTAATCAAAACAATCCAACTCAGGTAACCAATTTTGTAGTGCGTCCAAATTTGCGTTTTAATGGCCTGCCAGACAACGAAGCAAACAACTTGTACTCAACTGTTTTTAATGCTATGGGCGGTATTGAAGGCAGGAATATCGAGCAGTCAATTCCAATACTACAGGCTGGACAAGGTTTAAACCCTAGGTTAGATTTTCAGAAAGTGGAATTGGCAAGAATGCTCGATCCAAACGACTTTGAGTTGAATGCTCAATTGGGTTATATCTCGCTTAAACAACAAATAAATTCTAATCAAGTGCTTGCTGTTGCATACGAATATACCTTTCAAGGACAGATTTACAGAGTGGGTGAATTCTCAAATGAAGTAGGATTGCCAAAACCACTTTTCCTTAAAATGCTTAAAAGTACTGAGTTGAATACCAAAATTCCTATGTGGGATTTGATGATGAAAAACATCTATTCAATTGGTGCTTATAGAGTTAAAAAAGATGGTTTTAAATTCAATGTTTGGTACCTAGATCAAGAAAAGGGTGTTGATATTAACTTTATTCCACAACCAGAATTGAACGATAATAGTTTGGTTCAGCTTTTAGGCATGGATAAGGTTAATTTTAACGGACAGCCTTCACAAGATGGTATTTTCGATTTTGTTCCAAACATTACCATAAACACAAACAACGGTAGGGTAATTATACCCAATTTAGAGCCATTTGGCGCTGGTTTGCGGCAAGCTTTTGAGGATAAAAACTTGTCGCCTGATCGTGTAGATCAGTTAATGGAGATTTATGGTTTTGATAGTTTGTATGATAATACACAAGCCGATGCAAAAGTTCGATGGCCTGAACGAAACAGGTTTAGTTTAAAAGGAGAATACCAATCGGAATCTAGCAACGAAATCTCCTTAAATGCACTCAATGTGCCAGAAGGTTCGGTGTCGGTAACCGCTGGTGGAAGGCAACTTACCGAAAACCAAGATTATACAGTAGATTACACACTGGGTCGAGTTAAAATCATTAATCAATCCATTATTGAATCAGGTGTTCCAGTGAAAGTTTCTTTAGAAAGTAACCAGCTATTTGCTCAACAACAGAAAAACTTTTTTGGTCATCGAATGGATTTTCAAGTGTCCGATGATTTTGTTGTTGGTGGTAGTTTAATGCACTTGTGGGAAAGACCGCTTTCACAGAAAGTTGACATCGGTTACGAACCAATTTCAAACTGGGTTTATGGGTTAGATGCAACCTATAAAACGGAATTGCCTTGGCTTACTAGGGTAGTTGATGCAATTCCTTTAATTGATACAAAAGCACCTTCTAGCTTATCGGTTCAAGGTGAGTTTGCGCAAATTTTACCCGGTACATCTAGCGCTGTTGGAAAGGATGGAAATGCATACATAGACGATTTTGAGGGTAGTCAGAATACCATTGATTTGCGTTCTTTTAATAATTGGTTTTTAGCCAGTACACCAAAATTTCAACCAACAAGTTTTCCTGAAGGAGATTTGTTTAACAACAGAGCTTCTGGTTTTAACCGTGCAAAATTTGCTTGGAGAATTGTAGATCCAATTTTTTATACCAACGATGCACCTCCCGGAACCAATGACGAGGTGGTACTTTCAAACCACTTTATGAGACAAGTATTGGAAACCGAAATTTTTCCGAATAAGGAAATTGCAGCTGGAACACCTACCAATACAACGGTGCTTGACTTATCCATTTATCCAACAGAACGAGGTATGTATAATTATGATGTTGATGGAACCGATGAATTGGGTAGGGTTTACTCTGCTGGAACTGCACCCGATGGATCCCTTAATGCACCAGAAACACGTTGGGGCGGTATTACAAGGCGAATAGACCAAAACGATTTTGAGGCGGCTAACGTAGAGTACATTCAGTTTTGGATGATGGACCCTTTTAACGAGGATTACGAAGGTGCTCCGCAAAATGGTAAACTGTACTTCAACCTAGGTAATATATCTGAGGATGTCATGACGGATGGTCTAAACATGTTTGAGCAATTACTGCCTGATAATGCGGAAGAAGCAAACACTATTGCCAACGATACCAACTCGGTTTGGGGTAGAACCACAAGAGGAACTCCATTTGCTGATGGTTTTGATAACCTTGCAGGTTCAAGACCTTTTCAGGATGCAGGTTTAGATGGATTAGCGGGTGGTGAAGATGGGCCAGAGCTGGAGTTTTATCAAGATTTTATTCAAAGAATATCTCAGGTAATTGATCCTAATTCTCCAGAAATAGAGCGCCTTCAAAACGACCCTTCTTCTGATGATTACACGTACTTTAGGGATGATGAATACGACGCCAATCAATTAGATATTCTAGACCGGTACAAACACTTTAACGGTACTGAAGGAAACTCACCAACCGAAGAGGTTTATAGCACACAAAACCAAGCGGGCTATTCCACCGCAGCGTCTATTCGCCCAGATAAAGAGGATATCAACTCTGATAACATTGTAAGTCCTGTGGAGGCATATTATCAGTATGCAGTTGATATAAACGAGAACTCAATTTCTCCCGAAAATGTAGGCTCTAATTTTATATCGGACGTACTCACTACCACCGTTTCAACCAATGATGGTAGGAAAAGAGAGATAACTTGGTATCAGTTCCGTATTCCGGTAAGAACCAACAGAAAAACGCGCCACGGAGAAATAAGAGATTTCCGATCTATTCAGTTTATGCGGTTGTATATGAAAGGCTTTACCAACCCTGTTCATTTACGTTTTGCTCGATTAGAACTGGTAAGAGGTGAGTGGAGAAAGTACTTGGGTGAATTAGATAATAACCCCGAAGGTATTGTTACCGACTCAGAAGCCGATTTTAATATTGGAGCTGTAAATATTGAAGAAAACGCGAGCAAAATTCCAATCAATTACGTTTTACCCCCAGACATTCAAAGAGAGCAAAATATAAACACCACTAACCTGCAACAAATCAATGAACAAGCATTGCAAATGACCGTGTGCGATTTGCCAGATGGTCAGGCAGTATCAAGTTTTAGAAACACAACTCTAGATTTAAGACAGTATGGAACATTAAAAATGTTTGTCCACGCCGAATCTTTAGCCGATAATGACCCAATTGAATCGGGTGATGTAAACGTTTTTATACGATTAGGTACAGACTTCACTAACCATTATTACGAATATGAATTGCCACTTATAGTAACTCCTCCAGGCGTTTATAATGCAGATAACGAAGCCAGCAGGAGAGAAGTGTGGCCTCTTGCAAACGATATTGAAATTGAGTTAAAAGCACTAACCGATTTAAAACTAAAACGGGATAAAGAGATTTTAGACGGCGGTTCAGAAACGGCCAGGCAAAGGCGATTTTTTAGTAGCTACAATCAAGGAAATATTTACGTGGTTGGAAACCCAAATATTGGTGAAATAAAAACCATAATGATTGGAATTCGGAACCCACGACAAACACCTTCATCAGCTAACGACGATGGGTTGCCTAAATGCGCAGAAATTTGGGTTAACGAATTGCGGATGTCAAACTTTGATCAAACTAAAGGTTGGGCTACCGTTGCAAATGCCAATTTAAAAATGGCAGACCTTGTAAATTTTAATGCAACCGCCGGAATGAGTACTCCAGGTTGGGGTTCTATAGACCAAATTGTATCCGAACGGCAGCAAGAAGTAAAGCAGCATTTTACCACAACCGCAGCTATGAATCTAGACAAATTTTTACCAGAGGACTGGGGGGTAAGCGTACCTATGTATGCTAGCTACGGAATTGAAATTGAACAACCTAGATTCTCTCCTTTAGCTCCTGATGTTGAGTTTGACGATTACGTTGATGCTTGGGAAACGAGAAACGAAAAAGACTCGGTAAGAAAAGTAACACAAGACAGACTCGTGCGACGTTCTTTAAACTTCACCAACGTTAGAAAAGAACGCTCAAAAGACAAGGATAAAAAACCAATGCCTTACGATATTTCAAACTTTTCGGCTACCTACGCTTGGTCAGAAGAGTTGCGCACAAACTTTGAAACAGAACGAGATCTTACAAGAAATCAACGTTTGGCATTAACCTATCAATATGGGCTTTCGCCAAAGCCAATAAAACCATTGTCAAAGGTTAAGTTGCTAAGAGAATCAGACTATACTAAGTTAGCTAGAGAAATGAATTTCTATTTATTGCCTCAATCATTCTCGATGACCTCCAATATGAATCGATTGTATAACGCTTACAAAATCAGGAACAACAACCCTGGTCTAACCGCTCGTTTGCCGGAGTTTTACAACAAAAACTTTACTTGGACGAGAAGCTACAATTTTAAGTATAACATCACTAAAAATCTTAGCTATACCTATACCGCAAATAACAACTCATTAATAATTGAACCAGAAGGGCCAGCTGAACGCGCCAGAAATGAAGAAGGTCAATGGGATAACTGGAAAGAAGAAATTTGGAATGAGATTCAAGGGCTAGGAGAGAACATGAATTACACGCATAACTCAGCCTTTAATTACAAAATTCCGTTAGATAAAATTCCTGCAACAGATTGGATAAACTCTACCTTAGATTACTCTGCAGGTTACACTTGGACCAGGGCTCCTTTAGGTAGAGATACTGCTACAATACTTAATCCAGATTCTACTGGAAGAATTGGGAACACTATTCAAAACAACAACTCAATTAGCCTTTCGAATAGCTTGAATCTTAGAAAACTGTACACAAAATCGGATTACTTAAAAGGCGTTCAAACGCGCCAAAGAAGACACCAACAACAAAAAGCTAGAGAGCGCGCCAAAAAACAACGCGATAAGGAATTAGAGGCGGAACTTACCGAAAATGCCGATGGAGAAGAAGCGGAAGATAAGCCCAAGAAAAAAGACAAAGACCCGAATAAATACACCATTGTAGATAGGGGGGCTCGTTTATTAATGAGTTTTACTAACGCTAATGTTTCTTACCAAAAAGGAAAAGGAATGATGGTGCCCGGCTTTAAACCTACCAGTCAATATATTGGTGGTGATTGGGATGATTATGATGGTGCTCCTGGAATGGGCTTCTTGTTTGGCAAACAAAGTGGTTTTGGCGCCGATGAGTCCCAAAACTTCTGGACCTATGCATCAGAGCAAGAGTGGTTAGTGCGTAACCCAAACCTAAATAACCAAATGAGTTCAATGACCAGTAACCGACTTACTTTGAGAACAACAGCGGAACCCATCAAGGATTTAAGGGTGAATTTTTCAGGTAGTTATAACAATTCGCAAAATGAGACCTTCTTTTATCGTTATCAAAGAGACACTATAATTAACGAGTGGTTTTGGAATGAACAAAGTCCTGTGGTTACGGGAAATTACACCGTTTCTTTTAATATGATTCGAACAAGTTTAGTCAGAGATAGAGACGATAACAGCAACCAGATTTTCGATAACATGTTGGAGTATAGACAAATAATGTCTGAGCGCGTTGCAACAAGTTCAGAATTGGGTGAATTTTCCGATGGGGAATCTGAGTTTTACGAAGGGTATCAAGATGGATTTGGGCCAACTTCAGCAGATGTGCTAATTCCTGCATTTTTAGCCGCTTATTCTGGTGCCGATCCAAGTACACAACAACTTAATGTTTTCGAAATTCTACCTAAAATTAATTGGAGAATCGCTTACAACGGGCTGAGTAAAATTCCAATGTTTAAAAAGTACTTCAAAACGGTTACTACAAGTTCTGGCTATACTTCAAACCTTACTGTTGGTGGATATGTAAATAATCAGAAATTTAAAGATGCCGATCAAATTTCTGAAGAGCTTCAAATTCAACAATTAGAAGATATTATTGAACGTGATTTAGACAGCAACTTCATAGGCCGATATCAATATAACAGTGTTACATTATCAGAGCAGTTTTCTCCCTTAGTAAACCTAGACTTTAAGTTTAAAAACAATATAACCGCTAGAGTGGAATACAAAACCGGAAGAACAGCAGCACTCAACGTTGGTACGGGTCAGATAATGGAACAAAAAAACCAAACCTATACTCTAGGGGCGGGGTATAGTTTCCCATTAGCCCTTCCATGGAAAATTAACGGCAAGAAACTAAATTCAGACTTGAAGCTGAGAGGCGACGCAAGCTACCGAGAGAACCGTGCAATTGTGCGCAGAATAGCGGATAATGAGCATACCCCAACTTCTGGTCAGAATGTATTTTCATTAAAAATTACAGGCGATTATGCGCTATCTACTAACCTAAACCTCAGACTTTTCTGCGATTACGTATTAAACATTCCGGTTATCTCCAATAGTTTCCGCACGGCCAACACCAATTTCGGGGTAAGCTTTCGCTTCACTATTTCATAAACAATTTATTAACCACAACACTAGTGTTCTAGCAGAAAATTTATATTTGTCTGCCTTATAAATTTATTGAGCGATATGAATATCCCTGCAGAATTAAAATACACCAAAGACCACGAGTGGGTAAGAGTAGAAAGTGATGGAACGGTAACCGTTGGTATTACGGATTTTGCCCAAGGTGAATTGGGAGATATTGTGTATGTAGAAATTGAAACCAAAGGAGAAACTCTTGATCAAGAAGAGGTGTTCGGAACAATTGAAGCAGTAAAAACTGTGTCTGATTTGTTTATGCCGATTAGCGGCGAAATTTTGGAGTTCAACAGCGAACTTGAAGGAGCGCCAGAAACGGTAAACGCTAACCCATACGAAGATGGTTGGATGGTAAAGATTAAACCAAGTGACGATAGTCAGTTGGATAGTCTTTTATCTGCAGACGACTACAAAGATTTGGTAGGTTAAGAAAACGTAAAGAATTGGCAAGAAATGTGTAATGCATTTTTTACTAATTACCTTTATATAAATTTTTAAAAATGGATAATAAAAAGAACCCTTCAGTAGATCTGGAAAAGAGAAAGGGGCTGTTGTTTCAGGTGGGGTTAGTTTTTGCATTGGCGTTGGTACTCGTAAGTTTTGAGTGGGCCATTTTCGATAAAACTACCCAAGACCTTGGCGGACTAAATTTAGATATTGAGGAAGAGGAAATGATTCCACTTACTCAGCAAGCACCACCACCGCCACCACCGCCACCACCACCGCCACAAACTACTATCATTGATATTGTAGAAGACGACGAAGAAATCGAGGACGAATTGGAATTGGAAGACACCGAGATGGATGAAGACACCGAAATCGAAATCGTTGAAATCGAAGAAGAGGAAGAGTACGCAGAGCCTGAGATTTTTACCATTGTTGAAGATATGCCTTCTTTTCCAGGCGGAGAAGCAGAGTTATATAAGTACCTAGGTAAAAACCTTAAATATCCTGCTATGGCAAAAGATGCGAACATCCAAGGAATTGTGTTCGTAACCTTTGTTGTAAAGGAAGATGGTTCAATTGATGGTGTTAGAGTGCTCCGTGGAATTGGCGGAGGATGTGACGAAGCAGCGGTTGCTGTAGTTGAAAAAATGCCGAAATGGTCTCCAGGAAAACAAAGAGGAAAGGCAGTGCGCGTGCAGTATAATTTACCTGTTCGATTTGTACTGAGATAATCAAAGACTTAAGCAAAACAAAAAAGCCTTTTCACTTGATAATTCAAGTTTGAAAAGGCTTTTTTTATGATCTATTTTCAGGACGGCGTTCCAGCTTCGGTAGGAAGCTAATATAAATTGAGATTCTCGCCTGCGCGGGAATGACGGTAGAATTATAGCTTATTTTAGAACCTCCATCCATCCCCTTTTTATATTTTTACCTCATGCAAAAATCAAGCTTTACTTCTCCACCCGTAGATCAAGTTGGAGTTGAAGATAGAATAGCTCGAGTTACCGCTCGAAGCGTAAAAACCGACATGAAAATTGAGGGGCTAAAGATGACCCTCAGTATGATTGATTTAACCACTTTAGAAGGTGCAGATACTGAAGGTAAAGTACGTCAGCTTTGCCAAAAAGCACAGCATTTGTGTGATAATTATTCAGAGCTCCCCAATGTTGCTGCTGTATGCGTTTATCCTTCTATGGTAGGTACAGCAAAAAAAGCATTAGGCAAATCTGGAATAAAAGTGGCTTCGGTGGCAACAGGGTTTCCGTCAGGCCAAACTTCATTAGAAGTAAAACTGGCGGATACTAATATTGCTTTGGATGCTGGTGCTGACGAAATTGACATGGTGATTTCACGTGGTAGGTTTTTACAAGGAGATTACAATTTTGTTTCTGATGAAATAAGTACCATAAAAGAAGCCTGTGGAAAAGCTCGCCTTAAAGTGATTTTAGAAACAGGCGAATTAGGCAGTTTAGATCAGGTGCGCAAAGCAAGTGACTTAGCCATTTATGCTGGTGCAGATTTCATAAAGACCTCCACCGGTAAAATTCCGAAAGCTGCCAACCTTCACGTTGCATGCGTAATGCTAGAAGCAATAAAAGATTACTATCTAAATACTGGTAAAATGATTGCTATGAAGCCGGCCGGTGGGATTTCAAAATCGAAATTAGCACTACACTATCTGGTTTTAGTTAAAGAGGTTTTAGGCGATAAATGGTTATCGAATGAGTGGTTCCGATTTGGTGCTTCAAGTTTAGCAAACGAAGTTTTATTACAGTACGCTAAAACCCAAACAGGCGTATACCAAACACCCGATTATTTTTCAATAGACTAAGCTATGGTAAAAACAAAAAATAAGTTTGAATTCGCTCCTGCTCCAGAAAGCACAAGCCATATTCAGCTAAAAAAGAAATACAATTTATACATTAACGGTAAATGGGTAAAACCTAAAAGTGGTAAGTATTTTAAATCTATAAACCCTGCCACTGAGGAGGTTTTAGCTGAAGTTGCTGAAGCTCATGACAATGATGTTGATACGGCTGTAAAAGCTGCCGAAAAAGCTTTTGGTTCATGGTCTAAACTACCAGCAAAAGAAAGAGGCAAGTACATTTTTCGTTTAGCCCGATTAATACAAGAAAAGGCAAGAGAATTAGCGGTAATCGAAACTTTAGATGGTGGTAAACCTATTCGCGAATCGAGAGATGTTGATGTGCCTTTGGCGGCCGCGCATTTTTTCTATCATGCAGGTTGGGCAGATAAATTGAGTTATGCTTTCCCAAACAGAAGTATTGCTCCAATTGGGGTAGCGGGCCAAATCATTCCTTGGAACTTTCCGTTATTGATGGCTGCTTGGAAATTAGCGCCCGCATTGGCTTGTGGTAACACCGTAGTGCTTAAACCAGCGGAAACAACACCACTTACAGCTTTAAAACTGGCAGAAATTATTGAAGAAGCGGAGTTTCCTCCTGGAGTAGTAAATGTAGTTACTGGTGCAGGTGCAACTGGCGCAGCGGTGGTAAACCACCCAAAAGTGAATAAGATTGCTTTTACAGGATCTACAGAGGTGGGTAAAATTATCCAACGAGCTACCGCAGGTTCGGATAAAAAACTCACGCTTGAATTAGGTGGTAAAGCCGCAAATATCATTTTTGAAGATGCGGCTATCAATCAGGCGGTTGAAGGAATTATTAATGGCATCTATTTTAATCAAGGTCACGTTTGCTGTGCGGGTTCTCGCTTGTTTGTTCAAGAGTCGGTACACGATGAAGTAATCCAAAAATTGCAACATCGTATTGAGAACTTAATTGTTGGCGATCCGCTAGATAAGAATACCGACATTGGAGCCATCAATTCAAAAAGCCAGTTAAACACCATTAACGAATACCTAAAAATAGGAAAGCAAGAAGGCTTAGAAATGTTTCAGTCTAGTTGCTCCGTTCCCAAAAAAGGGTATTGGGTAAAACCCACGGTATTTACCGGAGCAGCTCAAAGCAATAGAATATCTCAAGAAGAAATATTTGGACCTGTTTTAGCTGTTCAAAGTTTTAGAACCATTAGCGAGGTAGTTCAAAAAGCGAACAACACACCTTATGGTTTATCTGCAGGAGTATGGACAGATAAAGGCTCCAAGATTTTTAATTTAACCAGTCAGTTAAAGGCAGGAGTTATTTGGGCTAACACTTTTAATAAATTCGATCCAACCAGCCCGTTTGGTGGGTATAAAGAAAGTGGTTACGGCCGAGAAGGTGGTGTACACGGATTAGAGGCCTATTTACATTTCAACGATTAATTATGACAAGGTTGACAGTAAAAAAAACATACAAAATATATATCGGGGGTAAGTTCCCCAGAACAGAATCTGGGCGATATTACAACCCAGAAGGTGTAAACGTAAACGTTTGTTTAAGCTCTAGAAAAGATTACCGAAATGCTGTGGTGGCTGCTCGCGCCGCTCAGTCGGGTTGGGCCGGAAGAACGGCATACAATCGATCTCAAATTTTGTATCGCGTAGCAGAGATGTTGGAAGACAGAAGGGCTCAGTTTATTGATGAGTTGTTGCTACTAGGCAGTACAAAAAAACAAGCGGAAACAGAAGTGAATGCCACGGTAGATAGGTGGGTTTATTATGCAGGTTGGTGCGATAAGTACCAGCAGTTATTTAGTTCTGTTAATCCTGTGGCTACCAATCATTTTAATTTTTCACAACTCGAACCTATGGGAGTAGTTGCCATTTTGTCTTCTGAAAACAATGCCTTGCTGGGATTATCTACTCAAATTGCAGCGACTATTGCAGCAGGAAACACGGTTGTAGCTATTTCTTCTGAATCGAAACCCTTGTGTAGTGTAACTCTTTCTGAAGTGCTCAACGACTCTGATGTTCCAGGTGGTGTGGTAAATATCCTTACCGGTAAAACCTCGGAGTTGGCATCGCATATAGTGGATCACATGGATACCAATGCGGTTTTATACTGTGGTGATGATAAAGATATGGTTAAGGCATTACAAGAAAAATCTGCAGGAAACCTTAAGAGAATGAGAATTTATTCCGAAGATCAAATCATTACAGAAAAAGGAGAAAGCCCATACTTAATAAAAGATGTAAGCGAGGTTAAAACTACTTGGCATCCAATAGAAAAGATTGGAGCGAGCGGTTCAAGTTATTAAGTTAAATCACTGAAAAATTTAACTGTACTGATTAGTTTTGCCGCTTATGAATAAAGTAGCAATTATAACAGGTATTACAGGTCAAGACGGTGCCTACTTGGCAGAACTTTTATTAGAAAAAGGATACACCGTTCACGGTATTAAAAGAAGAAGTTCACTTTTTAATACCGACAGAGTAGACCATCTATACCAAGACTTTCATAAAAAAGGATTAAAGTTCTTTTTGCACTATGGAGACTTGACCGATTCTACTAACCTCATAAGAATTATTCAAGAAACTCAGCCGGATGAAATTTATAACCTAGCCGCAATGAGCCATGTTAAGGTAAGTTTCGATTTACCGGAATATACAGCAAACGCAGATGGTATAGGAACCTTAAGGATTTTAGAGGCTATCCGTATTCTTGGTCTAGAAAAGAAAACAAAATTGTATCAGGCATCTACCTCAGAGTTGTACGGAAAGGTGCAAGAAATACCACAAACCGAAAAAACACCTTTTTATCCAAGATCTCCTTATGGGGTAGCAAAGCTGTATGGTTTTTGGATAATCAAAAACTACCGTGAATCATACGACATGTTTGCCTGTAACGGTATTTTATTCAATCACGAAAGCCCGCGTAGAGGGGAAACTTTTGTGACAAGAAAAATTACTCGTTCGGTTGCTCAAATTAAGCTTGGTTTAGCAGATAAACTGTATTTAGGAAATTTGGATGCCCAACGAGATTGGGGTCACGCTAAAGATTATGTAGAAGGAATGTGGCGTATGCTGCAGCAAGATACTGCAGACGACTACGTGCTAGCCACTGGTAAAATGTATTCTGTGCGAGACTTTGTAAATATGTCTTTTGCTGAGGTTGGTATTACCTTAAACTGGTCAGGAGAGGGTGCTGAAGAAATGGGTACATGCACAGAAACTGGGCGTGTATTGGTTGAAGTTGACCCTACCTATTATCGCCCAGCCGAGGTAGAATTGCTAATTGGTGATGCAACCAAAGCTAAAACGGAATTAGGCTGGGAGCCGACATACGATATCAACGCATTGGTTAAAGAAATGGTTACTGCCGATGTAGAACATTTTAGCCAGAAAAAATACCTAATGGATGGCGGTCATGAAGTTAACCTTACCCAAGAGTAATCAGTGGATTTAAACGATAAAATATACGTTGCCGGACACAACGGAATGGTTGGATCGGCAATAGTTAGACGATTACAAGGTCTTGGTTATACCAATTTGGTTTACAGAAGATCGGAGGAATTGGATTTAAGAAACCAAGCGGCGGTAAACGATTTTTTTGCTACCGAAAAACCTCAATACGTTTTCCTTGCTGCGGCAAAGGTGGGAGGAATTCACGCAAATAATACGTATCGAGCGGAGTTTTTGTACGATAACATTATGATGGAAGCCAATATTGTTAATGCTTCACATCAACATATTGTCCAAAAACTGTTGTTTTTGGGTTCGTCGTGTATTTACCCTAAAATGGCGCCTCAGCCGCTCAAAGAAGATTATTTACTATCGGGCGAATTAGAACCAACCAATGAACCCTACGCCATTGCAAAGATTGCGGGAATCAAATTATGCGAAAGTTATAGAGACCAATATGGGTCTAACTTTATTTCTGCTATGCCAACGAATCTTTATGGCCCTAATGATAATTACGATTTGCAGAATTCTCATGTTTTACCTGCTTTGTTACGTAAGTTCCATGAAGCTAAAAAGAACAACATTCCCCACGTAGAAGTTTGGGGCAGTGGCACTCCAAAACGTGAGTTTTTGCATGTAGATGACTTAGCTGAGGCTTGCGTGTTTTTGATGAATGAATACGACGGTACGGATTGGCTAAACATCGGTACGGGTGATGATATTTCTATTAAAGACTTGGCACTACTTATAAAATCTGTGGTGGGTTATGAAGGAGAGCTAAAATTTGACTCATCTAAACCAGAAGGTACGCCAAGAAAATTAATGGATGTTTCTAAACTCCATAGTTTAGGCTGGAAACACTCTATTGGACTAAAAGAAGGAATAGAAAAAGTTTACGCCGATTTTTTAAAGTCTGAATTCGCTTAATTTGCTTTGTGCGAGTTTTACTGCCAGCGATTCTAATTTTTTTCACTTTCTTAGTTAAAGGGCAAGTAACTTTTGTTCCTTTCCAGCAGCGTTCAAATATAAATTTTGAACGAAAAATATACGAGCACGCCGTAGTAAAACATCCTAGTATCCAGCAATGGGTGCATACGCTTTCAGAAGATTCGCTCCGGAATCTTGATAAAGATAGGTGGCAAAAAAAGCGCTATAAAAGTTGGGTAGGACGCAAGTTCTTAAACGAGGACTTTATAAAAGTTGATACAGGTAATTTTAGATTAAGGATTAACCCATTGCTCAACTTACAATTGGGTGGTAATTCTCAAGATACTTCAAGTAGGTTACGAAGTTCCAACACCAGAGGTTTAATGGTTGAAGCATCTGTTGGTAATAAATTTGGATTTTATACCTCCTTTTGGGAAAATCAATCTTTTTTTCCGAGGTATTTAGACCAGTACACACGGACATCAGGTGCAGTTCCCGGACAAGGCAGAACAAAACCCTTTAAGCAAACAGGTTTTGATTACGCTCGCGCAAGTGCAGTAATGCATTACCAGCCAAAAAAATGGTTGATGCTTCAAGCGGGCCATGGAAAAAACTTTTACGGAAACGGATACAGGAGTTTGCTGCTCTCAGATTTTGCTTTTAACTACCCATTTCTTAAAGTTGGTTTCTCGATGTTTAATGGAAAGCTATTATACCAACCCTCTTTCGCGGCACTTCAAAATTTAGAACGATTGCCGGCTACAGGAGCTACCGAGGCACAATTTGTTCGAAAAGCTGGAACGTTTCATATTCTACACTTTGAACCCAATAAGCGTTTTGAGATTGGATTCTTTGAAGCAGGAATTTGGCGCAATTGGGATACTGCTGGAACGGTTCCACTTCCGGTCAATTACTTCCTGCCAGTTCCTTTATTAAATTCGGGAATAAATGGTCTAGAAGGACATAACTACAAAGGAATTGTAGGGTTTAATGCAAGGGTAAATCCATTCGAAAAGGTGGTATTATACTCGCAGTTTGTGATTGGGCAGCGCGAATCTTCAAAATATGCAGCACAATTTGGCGGTAAATGGTTTGATGCATTCAGTTTGGAAAACCTGTTTATACAGGCCGAGTACAATTCACTTGATCAAGGATTATATGAACACAGAGATTCGCGAATGCAATTCGACCATTACAATGAAGGGTTAGCTAACTTTTTTACAAACGTAACCGATGAAATAATTTTAAGAGCCAACTACTCATTCCGCGATATTTTCGTTAGCCTCAAGTATAATCAGCATCGGAAAAACACCACAGTTTCCTCGTCGTCAGGAGCGGTTAGCATAAAAAGTAATGTTGTAAATCAAGTGAGTATTAGTTCAGTTGAAGTTGGTTATTTATTCAATTCTTCTAGGAATTTTATGCTAGTTGCGGGTGTTCAAGAAAGACGTGATAATCTTTTTAAAAATGGCGAAGATGCTCAATGGGTTTATCTTGCCTTACGCACAGAATTACAGAACCTTTACTTCGATTTTTGATACATTTGACACACTATAAAAACAGACTGTTTTGATAAAAATTCTCCTCGCGGTTGCCACTTCTTTTATCGTAGTACTCATTGCAACACCAGCACTAATTAGAGTAGCCTACCTAAAAAAATTGGTTGATGCTCCGGGCGATGAACGCAAGTTGCACAACAGGCACATTCCAACCATAGGTGGAATCTTAATTTTTGCAGGAACACTTTTCTCTTATCTTCTCTGGTATCCGGTTGTAGAAAATGCAGACTTTAAATACATAGCAGCCAGCATGATAATCCTGTTTTTTATTGGAATAAAAGACGATTTAGTGGGTACGGCGCCAGTTAAGAAGTTGATGGGGCACCTGGCAGTAGCGTTCATTTTGGTAATAATGGCGGATATAAGAATTACCGACATGTATGGATTGTTTGGAGTGTACGAGTTGCCTGATTGGGCAAGTATTCTACTATCAGTTTTTACCTATACCGTTGTAGTAAATGCCTTTAATTTAATTGATGGAATTGATGGGCTTGCAGCTGGGGTGGCTACCATTTCTTGTGTAGCTTATGGCTTTTGGTTTTATTTCGTCGGGTCTATTGAAAACGCAATTTTAGGTTTTGCATTAGCGGGGGCCTTGCTCGGATTTTTAGTGTTCAATTTTGAACCTGCAAAAATCTTTATGGGTGATTCAGGATCATTAATTATAGGATTGGTGGTTTCTGTTTTAGCTATCAAACTTATTGAGTACGACACCAATAAACTACCTACTGAATTGTTGTTTATTTCAAAACCCATTTTTGCAATGTCCTCCATTGTTTATCCTATGATGGATACGTTGAGAATATTCATTTACAGAACATATAGAGGAAGAAGTCCTTTTTCGGCCGATAGAAATCATATTCATCACAAATTGATAGACCTTGGTTTGAGTCACCGAGCTTCTGTAATTATCATTTATAGCTATACTATATTGATTATTAGCCAAGCGACATTATTAGTTATGGAAGCCAACCAAAAGTTTGCAGTTATTACTGCTGCTGTAGTTATTCTGGCTCAATTACCTTCCTACCTAGTGTATTTAAAAAACAAGAATGAGAAGGCAAAAGGGTAAATTATACCTGCCTTTTTTGGTGATTATGTTTTTGGTTTTTGGTTCTGCAAATGCTCAGAACCATGCGGTTTTTTTATCCAGAAACTATAACTATAAATTTCAAAGTCATTTAAGTAAAAGGGATGTGAGTTTTCATTCTGCCATTCAGCCGTACACTATAAATGACATTAAAAAGCAAAAAATCAAATACGAATACGGAAAGCCTTTTCAAAAGCTCAATAAAGAAGTCGAACAAGAAAATAAATCAAGAATAGATTTTTACCCTTTAGCGGAATTGGGTGCAAAGGTTATTTCCGATATAGTAGATACCAATGGTTTTGATGTTGGTATTGGCGTAGCAAGTGAATTGAAATTGGGTAATTCGTTCAATTCGCGTGTTGAATTTTCGGCTTCAAGATTTCAATATCCATTGCATATAGAAGATGAAGTTCGCAGTTCATGGACAACGGCCGATGGTCAATTATGGCATCAATATAAAAACGGCTATCACACAACCAACTTAAACGGGTTTTTAGATTACAAACCCGGGGAAATATTTGATTTTAGAGTTGGTCACGGAAGAATTTTTTTGGGTGATGGATATCGTTCATTAATGCTTTCAGACAACGCTGGTAATTATAGTTATGGTAAAGTTAGTGCGGATATTTGGCGCTTAAAATACATGGTTTTGTATGCTCATTTGAGAGAGGTAGGTTCAAATATTTCAAGGACTTACAATAACATGGACAGTAAGTTTGCTACCATCCACTACCTGAGCTGGAATGTAAATAAATGGTTTAACGTTGGTTTTTTTGAGTCTGTTGTTTGGCCGGGTAGAGATACGCTTTTGGATAGAGGATTTGATCCCAATTATCTAAACCCGGTTATTTTTATGAGACCAGTGGAGTATTCTTTAGGGTCCTCTGATAATTCTTTGCTAGGTGTTGCACTGAATTTTAAACCAG
Organism: Salibacteraceae bacterium; assembly: GCA_965661115.1. Classification (GTDB taxonomy): domain Bacteria; phylum Bacteroidota; class Bacteroidia; order Flavobacteriales_G; family Salibacteraceae; genus UBA6770. The sequence goes on along the minus strand of CBFICO010000014.1, from coordinate 13,513 downwards.
TTCAAAAAACACAGATTTATACGCAGTTTGTTTTAGATGAATTTTTGCTTGACGAGCTAATGCAAGATGCTAAAGATTTGGTTCAACCGGATCCTGCAAGAAGAAGCGGTTGGTGGGCTAACAAATACGCTATTCAAATAGGGGTAAAAACTTTTGATGCATTTAAGGTGAAAGGACTAGGGTTGCAAACTGAAATGAACTTAGTTCGGCCATTTACTTATTCGCATGGTAATGCTAATCAAAATTATGGTCATTTGAATAGGTCGCTAGCACATCCTTTAGGTTCAAATTTTATAGAATCTGTTTCTTTTATTTCCTATCAATATGGAAATGCTTTGGTGGAAATGAAGTTTCAATATTTCCAGCAAGGAATGAGTTCTGATTCCACTAATTTTGGGGAAGATGTTTTTCAGCCATACCGTTCTAGAAGTAGTGAATACGGACATTATTTAGGGCAGGGCGTGAGGAGAGATGTTGCTGCTTTAAGTCTTACGTACAATTATATAATTGTTCCTGAAACTAATCTGCGTTTGTATTTCAATTTCATAGTACGGGATCAGAAATACATCACTAATCGCATTGACTTTTTAGTGACTTTTGGTGTCCGATCTTCCATTACCAACCGCTATACCGATATTTAGAAATAATCTGAATTATAGGCTTTAAATTAAGGGCTAAACATTGCTATTTTTGCAGCTCAATTTTAGCGATTTGAGCACGGAAAGGACGGTTACAATTCAGAATACAAAAACACAATCCAAGTTTAAAGATTACCTAGCGCTTGCAAAGTTACGTTTGGCTTCTCTAGTGGTGTTCAGTGCCGTGTTAGGTTACTTTATGGCAGCCGAAACCGTTAACTTTCTTCACTTAACGTATTTAATTATCGGTGGTTTTTTGGTTACCGGATCTTCTAACGCATTTAACCAAGTTATAGAGCGCGAGGCCGATAAAAAAATGAAGCGAACGAGCGGCCGACCAATTCCCGCAGGTAGAATGACAATTACTGAAGCATCTGTTATGGCTTCAGTTTGGGGCGTTTTAGGAATTGCTTTATTGTGGTTTGGTTTAAACCCGCTAAGTGGAATTCTTGCTTCATTAAGCTTGTTTATTTATGTTTTTATCTATACTCCACTTAAAAAAGTTGGGCCAGTAGCTGTTTTTGTTGGAGCCTTTCCAGGTGCTATTCCACCAATGTTGGGGTATGTTGCGGAAACAGGAACTTTCGGGTTAATTCCGGGATTATTGTTTGCTACTCAATTTATATGGCAGTTCCCTCATTTTTGGAGTATTGCTTGGAAATTACACGACGATTATTCCTTGGCAGGATACCAACTATTACCCACAAGAAATAGAGACAGTGTGAGTGCAATGCAAATTGTAATTTACTCTTTGTTTTTAATTCCAATTTCACTGGTGCCGTTCTGGTTTGGAATTGGTGGGTGGATAGCAACTTCAATTGTGTTAATTGCGGGTGTAGTGTCAGCCGTTTTAGCCGCTCGATTGTTTCTTAAACGAGATATGAAAAGCGCATCACAACTTATGTTTTGCACATTTATGTACTTGCCAGTTGTTCAATTGGCGTATCTAATGAGTTTTTAATTATGGCTAGTATAGGAATCGATATTGAAGAAAAAGAACTAATAAGAAGAAAGACTGCGAAAAATATTCTGTGGGTTGGTATTCTAAGTATCATAATGTTTTTTGCTGGTTTCACCAGTGCATATATTGTAAGACAAGCAGAAGGGCAGTGGTTGGTTTTTGATATGCCAAGTGAGTTTAGTTATAGTACGGTGACTATTTTGCTGAGTAGTTTGGGCCTTATTTTAGCAAATAGAGGAGCGAAAAAGAACAACAATGTGACGGTGAGTGCCGGGATTTTTGTCACTATTTTATTAGCACTTGTTTTTACATACTTCCAAGTTTCCGGCTGGTCTTTTTTGTACAATAATGGTATCGTACCTGCTGGAAAAGAAAGTAATGCTGCTGGTTCTTATTTATATGCAATTACTGGGTTGCATTTGGCGCACCTTTTTGCAGGTTTTCTAAGTTTGATTTATACATTTGCCCAGTCGAGATTAGGAAAATATAACGCCGAAAATAAATTAGGCTTAGAATTATGTTCCTTGTATTGGCACTTTTTAGGCCTTTTGTGGGTCTATTTATTCTTTTTCTTGTTGTACATCAGGTAATTAAATAAATAATGTCAGGAGAAGTATCTAAAGTA
>CBFICO010000014.1:10965-11279 GCA_965661115.1 Salibacteraceae bacterium | reverse complement strand
AGGTTCGCTTGGTTTTGTGCGTCATAAGTATGTTGAAACATGGCCAATAAGTGAAACAGTTTTCACTCACTTCCCTTTTACGCATGCTCATTTACCATTGATGTATGTTGCACTTATGACCTTCATTCTTATTGTAAGTTCAGTTACAATGGTATTAGCTGTTGAGGCTGGTCACAGAATGGATAAAAAAGGAGTTGTGAAATGGTTGTTTTGGACAGTAGTTGGTGGTGCTATTTTCTTGGGCTCTCAAGCTTGGGAATGGTCAACTTTTATCGCTGGTCCTGACGGTGATATTTCTACCTGGGCAGATAACG
>CBFICO010000014.1:0-10955 GCA_965661115.1 Salibacteraceae bacterium | reverse complement strand
CAAAACTTTTATGGAATTGGGTTTGGGCCAGATAATCCGATAGCTGCACCAGTTCAATATTCTCAGTTTTTCTTTTTTGTTACGGGATTTCATGGAACTCACGTATTAAGTGGGGTTATTCTTAACTTCATTATTTTAATGAATGTTCTTAAAGGAAAATATGACAAAGTAGGACATTACGAGATGGTTGAAAAAGTTGGTCTTTACTGGCATTTTGTTGACCTTGTATGGGTATTCGTATTCACATTCTACTACTTAGTTTAATAGATCAAAGCCAAAGAAATTATGAAAAGAGACGATATAATCGAATATTCTTTAGGAGCTGGACACAGCGAAGAAGAAGGTGTTAAGATTAGAAAGAAAATTTGGTTTGTAACTGCTTTGTTGACGGTTGTTACTGCTGTAGAAGTTCTAATGGGTGTTTTCCTTGGAAAAGCTATGGTTGACCCGGCAAGTTCAACTTGGGCAATGGTTAAATTGGCTTTCATTACTCTAACTATTGTAAAAGCTGGTTACATTGTGATGATCTTTATGCACTTGGGAGACGAAAGAAAAATGTTCAAATATTTCATTCTACTTCCATACGCAGGATTCATTCTGTACCTCTTGTTTTTGCTTTTCTTTGAGGCAAATGCATTAGTTCCTGCGCTACTCTCATAGTAAGTAAGAAATATGAAGAAATTTTTGAAAGGTAAGTCGCTTCTGCTGCTTACCATTCTTTTATTCCCCTCGTTGCTATATGTTGTGCTCTCTACGGGTACACACAATTTTATTCGTTTGCCAATTTATGGCCCCAAATCTGAAATGGGTCAAGGCGATACGACCTTTTATCAAATTTCTGACATTCAGTTTTTCACCTGTAATGGTGAGTCAAAAGCGGTAGAAGAATTTAGAGGCAATATAGTACTATATCATTTTGTTGTAAACTCAAATCCAGTTGAAGAAAAACGCAAAGCCAGTCAGCTGATTGCAATAAACGATAGATTCAAAGAGAAGAAAGATATAAAAGTGCGCTCCATAATTATTGGAGATACTGCAGAACTTTGTGCATTTAAAGAGGAGTATAACCTGACCACCTCCTCTTGGGAAGCCATTGGGTTCAACGAAGATTTTAATTGGATTAAAGAAAAATACTTAGTTGATGTACCCGCTGAAATTCAGCAGAACCAGTGGTCTAATTTATTTGTCTTAGTAGACAAGAAAGGAAGAATAAGAAAATACAGAGACGCTATACAGTACGTTGAGGAAAAAGCGCTTATTGATGATATCAAAGTTTTAAAAGCAGAGGAGTTTATCCCAACAAAAAGAAAAAAGGATGAAACCGAATAAGAACATCATTTGGGGTATTTACATTTTTACCGCAGCAGTTTATGCGTTGGTAATAATCTTACATGAGTTGCCTGGTGCTACAAGTGCACCTGCTTTCACTGCTTTTCAGCCACTTTTTCATGCTACGTTAAACGGATCCTGTTTTGTTTTGCTCATTCTTTCATTAACGGCGATAAAAAATAAGAATGTAAACCTTCATAAGCAGCTAAACAGTTTGGCTATGCTGCTATCTCTGGTGTTTTTGTTGAGTTACGTGGTATATCATTATTTTGCTGGTGACACAGAGTACTTAGGCGATTATAAAGGCATCTATTACTTTGTTTTACTAACCCACATTTTGTTAGCTGGCTTATCACTTCCGTTTATTCTTCTAGCGTATTATCATGGATTTATAAAAAACCTCGATAAACATAGGAAGCTCGTTAAGTTCGTTTACCCTGTGTGGTTATACGTAACCTTTACTGGGGTTTTAGTCTATGTTTTCTTAGCGCCTTATTATGCGTAAAATCCATATTCCATTTCTTGTTCTGTTAATGATGATTGCAATGCCTCAAATGCTGGATGCGCAGTGCAGCATGTGTCGACTAATGGCTGAAAGTAGCTATCAATCAGGATCGGAAATTGGCCGCGGTTTAAATGGAGGAATTATGTACATTATGGGTATTCCTTATGTGCTGTTGCTTGTTGGCGGTTTTATTCTTTTTAAAAAGAATTTTACCAGATAAACCATTTAGAAATTACCTTTGCAAAGCTTATTTAGAAAGGTGGAGGGAATGGCCCTTTGAAACCTTGGCAACCTGTATCATACAAGGTGCCAATACCTAGCCGAGAGCTGTGATAAGTAACAAAGCATTTTCGCTTTAAGCTATTCACCAAAATCTTTCTTAAGCTATAAAAAACGGAATTCATGACAAAACCGGATATACGCGAATTATTGAAAGAACGCATTCTTGTGCTTGATGGAGCAATGGGCACAATGATTCAGCGACACAATCTAAAGGAAGAGGATTTTAGAGGTGATGAACTCAAAGATAGACCTGGAAGCTTAAAAGGAAATAATGACTTGTTGTCCATTACACGGCCAGACATCATAAAGGATATTCATAGAGCCTATTTTGATGCTGGGACTGATATTGCTGAAACCAACACCTTTAGTGGAACGTCTATCGCACAGGCAGAATACAACCTGGAAGACATTGTGTATAAGCTAAACTACGAATCTGCTAAAATTGCCAAAGAAGTAGCAGACGAGTTTACTGAAAACGAGCCAAATAAACCTAGATATGTTGCTGGATCCATTGGTCCAACCAACCGTTCTGCAGGATTATCTCCAGACGTAAATGACCCTGGTTTTAGAAACATAACTTTTGACCAACTAGTAGAAGCTTATACCGAACAAATTAAAGGATTGGTTGATGGTGGAGTGGATCTTTTGCTAGTGGAAACGGTATTTGATACTCTAAATGCAAAAGCAGCATTGTTTGCAATACAGCAGTACTTTTCCGAAAATAATATAAGCCTGCCAGTTATGGTTTCGGGAACAATAACAGACGCAAGTGGCAGAACATTATCGGGTCAAACCACCGAAGCTTTTTTAATTTCCATTTCACACGTGCCACTATTAAGTGTTGGGCTTAATTGTGCACTTGGCGCAAAACAACTTCGACCTTATTTGCAAGTGCTAGACAGCAAAGCAAAATTTAATGTATCCGCGCATCCAAATGCAGGTTTGCCAAATGAGTTTGGTGAATACGATCAAACTCCAGCTGAAATGGCGGCTCAAATTGAAGATTTTTTAAATGAAGGTTTGCTCAACATTGTTGGCGGTTGTTGCGGTACTTCCCCAGATCATATTAAAGCCATTGCAGAAGTAGCTAAAGACTATTCTCCTAGAACTAAACATTTGACCATAACAAAAGAAGCAACACTATGAGCCACCAAATTGAACCACTAGTATTAAGTGGACTTGAGCCATTAGTAATTAATGAAAACTCAAACTTTATTAATGTAGGAGAACGAACCAATGTTACTGGATCCAGAAAATTTCTTCGATTAATAAAGGAAGGAAATTATGAAGAGGCAATATCTGTTGCACGCCACCAAGTTGAAGGTGGAGCTCAAATAATAGATATCAATATGGATGAAGGTATGCTTGATGGTGTAGAGGCCATGCGTACTTTTTTAAACTTAATAGCTAGCGAGCCGGATATTTCCAGAATTCCTGTAATGATTGATTCTTCCAAATGGGAGATTATTGAGGAAGCGTTAAAGTGCGTTCAAGGAAAATGCGTAGTTAATTCCATTAGCCTAAAAGAAGGCGAAGAAATATTTACCACCCAAGCCAATAAACTAAAAATGTACGGAGCTGCTGTAATTGTTATGGCCTTTGATGAAAAAGGACAGGCAGATACTTACCAACGACGTATTGACATCTGTAAACGGTCGTATGACATTCTTGTAAATGAGGTTGGTTTTCCAAGGCAGGATATAATTTTTGATCCCAACATATTTCCAGTTGCAACGGGCATTGAAGAACACAACAATTATGCATTAGACTTTTTTAGAGCAACTAAATGGATAAAAGAAAACTTACCTGGTGCAAAAGTGAGCGGCGGGGTAAGCAATGTTTCGTTTTCTTTTAGAGGCAATCAGGTGGTTCGGGAGGCAATGCATTCTGCGTTTTTGTATCACGCCATAAAAAATGGGATGGATATGGGAATTGTAAACCCAGCTATTCTAGAGGTTTATGATGACATTCCAAAAGATTTATTGAATAAGGTTGAGGATGTACTTTTAAATAGACATCCTGATGCTACCCAAGCTTTGCTAGATTTTGCAGAGACAGTTTCTGGAAAATCAAAAGAAAAAGGTGCTGATTTAACTTGGAGAGAGCAGCCGGTAAATGCACGAATAACTCATGCTTTGGTAAAGGGGATAACTGACTTTATCGAAGAGGATACGGAAGAAGCGCGTCACAATTTTAATCGTCCGTTAGAGGTAATTGAAGGGCCTTTGATGGCTGGGATGAACGTAGTTGGAGACCTGTTTGGTTCTGGTAAAATGTTTTTGCCCCAAGTAGTAAAAAGTGCTCGGGTTATGAAAAAAGCTGTGGCTTATTTATTACCCTACATTGAAGCGGATAAACAAGAAGGTGAAAACCGTTCTGCTGGCAAGGTGCTTATGGCTACGGTTAAGGGCGATGTTCACGATATTGGAAAAAACATTGTTGGAGTTGTTATGGGCTGCAACAACTACGAAGTGATTGACTTAGGGGTAATGGTTCCAGCTGATAAAATTTTAGCTGCAGCTACAGAACACAATGTTGATGTTATAGGCTTAAGTGGGTTGATAACCCCTTCGCTTGATGAAATGGTGCATGTAGCCAAAGAAATGGAAAGAGCCAGTATGGATATTCCGTTATTGATTGGCGGCGCAACCACATCTAAAGCGCATACAGCCGTTAAAATTGATAAGCATTATTCTTCACCGTCAATTCATGTGCTTGATGCTTCACGTTCTGTAACCGTTGTTGAAAAACTTTTAGGGGATAAAAAAGAGAATTATGTAAACGAGATAGAAATCGAATACAACAGAGTTCGAGAGCAATTTGCAGAACGCCAAGCTTCTAAAAAGTTTTTGCCATTAGAAAAAGCAAGAGCGAATAAAATTCAGTTGTCTTTTGATGAAATTAAGAAGCCAAGTTTATTAGGAACCAAGCAGTTTGTAGATTTCGATTTACAAGAGCTGGTAACTTACATTGATTGGACTCCATTTTTTCAAACTTGGGAGCTGGCGGGTAAATACCCTAAGATATTAAACGATGAAGTGGTGGGCGAGCAAGCGAACAAATTGTTTGAAGATGCCCAACAAATGTTGAATACAATAATTACGGAAAAGTGGTTGCAAGCAAATGCAGTTATTGGTTTTTGGCCGGCTTCAAATTGTGGTGATTCGGTAAATGTAGAAACGGAAAAGGGAAATAAAGTTTTTCATTTTCTCAGACAACAAAACGAATTCACCAAAGGAAAACCGAATAAATGCCTGAGTGATCTTATTGCTCCTAAGGATGATTTTATTGGTGGTTTTGCAGTTACTTGTGGAATTGGAATAGAAGAGCACATAAAAAGGTTCGAGGCTGATCACGATGATTATTCATCCATTATGTTAAAAGTACTTGCAGATAGACTGGCCGAGGCATTTGCTGAATATATGCACGAAAAGGTTAGAAAAGAACATTGGGGTTATGAGCCAGCAGAAGAGCTATCAAACGAAGAACTTATTCAAGAAAAGTACAAGGGAATTAGACCGGCACCTGGTTACCCAGCTTGCCCTGAACATACTGAAAAAGAAACGCTTTTTGAGATGTTAAATGCTAATTCAATTGGAATTCATCTAACAGAAAGTATGGCTATGCAACCCGCAGCTGCTGTGAGCGGTTTTTATTTTGCGCATCCAGAATCAACTTATTTTAATGTCGGTAAGATCGGAAAGGATCAAGTGCAGGATTATGCGAATCGAAAAGGTTGGGATATTGAAAAAGCCGAGAAGTGGTTGGGATCTGTGTTGAATTACTAATTCTAATTCAGTCAAATTAATTTTTCTCACTTCATTTGTAGCATGAAAAACCTGACATTTCTTATTGGCTGCTTTATTGTACTCAAAAGTAATAGCCAGATAATTAGAAATGTTCAGTATGTTCAGCCAATGTACGAACTAAACCTAAAAAAAGCGGACAGCATACTTCGTGCTAATCCTTATCAACTTTCAAAATCAGATATTGATTTGCTTCGGGTGCAATTAAATTGGTGGAGATCATTTTGCACCAATGATTTTTCCGACTCTCTTTATAAATCTTCTATGGAAACGATTTCCTTTCATACAGATAGTTTGGAAGAGTTAAATCAACATCAAAACAAAAAAGAGCTAACCTATAGGTTATTTGAGCTTCAACTCATGGAAGCGCAATTTCAATTAAAAGGAGAAAACTATTTCTCAGCAGTTTTTAGCACCTTAAAATGCCTAAATATTTATGAAGCATTAAAAGAGTTTGAGGAAAATGTAGAAGAGTTTAGGTTGGTAAAAGCGGCGTACAACTATTACATGGCATACACCCGTGAGGAGTATATGTTAATGAGGCCATTCTTAATGAGTTTTCCAGAAGGGGATAAGGAAAAAGGGTTGTCAGAGTTGAGGCAACTTGTAAAATCGGAGAATAAAGAACTTGCTGCGGAGGCACTTTTCTATTTGTCCAAGATTTACCTGGAAACAGAAAATGACCCTGCCTTGGCTAGCAACTTCACCCATCCTTTAACAGATCGTTACCCTTATAATTTTTTCTTTGGTAAATATCACATCAAAGCGCTTGCAAAATCAGGTAAGATTGCTGATGCGGAAAAATTTCAAAAGGAATGTTTAGTGCGGCTGAATAAGACAGTAAAAGGCTTAACAGAATCCCAACGATTGTATTTTATTGACTGGTATACCAACTACGATATAAAAAACCAATCATCACACAATTAACCCAATTGCAGAGTTACATATCCTTCTATTGAAATTAAACTAAGGAACTTATCTCATTCACTAGTTTTGTGTTGCTTTATTTAAAATGAGATTACTCCTTCTTTTATTTTGTTTTTCCAGTATTACAGCACAGGCTCAAGTAGTGTTGTCGCTAGAGGATTGTATTCAGTTAGGACTGAAAAACAATTTATCCGTTCAGCAAGCGGCCTTAAATACTCAATTAGCAGAGCAAGATTTACTGGGATCTAAAGGAACGCACTTACCAACGATAAACTTGTTTGCACAAAGCGACCTGAACTTTGGTAGAACTATAGATCCATTTACCAACACATTTGCAACCGATGAAGTTCGTTCAGATGCCTATGGTGTGTCTGGAAGGTGGGTTGTTTTTTCTGGCGGTACTCGTTATAACAGATACAAGCAGGCAAATATGAACGTTGCTGCTGTACGTTTCGATGCCAACAAATCTCAAAATAATGTCTCTTTAAATATTACTTCTGCTTATTTGCAAATTCTTTTTAATCAAGAACTGCTTCGCGTTGCTCAACAGCAGGTTAGTCTCTCTAAAGGCCAAGTAAAAAGACTAACTCAATTTTTTGAAGCTGGTAGAATCTCAAAGGGGGAATTATTAGAGCTACAAGCACAAATGGCTAGAGAAGAACTGAATGTTGTTAATGCAACCAATAATTTGGATATTTCAAAATTGCGTTTGCTTTTGCTAATGAGAGCAGATTCAATTGAAGATTATACGGTTCAACGACCAACCATAGATGTGAACCAGTTGAAAGAGAATACTGCAACTTCATCCTTTATCTATTACAAAGCATTGGAAAATCTGCCAGAAATAAAAAGTGCACAAATAAGATATAATGCCAGCGAACGTGGGTTGAATGCCGAGCGTGGCAGAATAAGCCCAACGGTTGCATTACGCGGAAGCGTTGGGTCGGGATATTCTGGAAAAAACATTGATTTTACTACAGGTCAGACAAAAGACTTTGGAACTCAAATTACGGATAACTTTAATCAATCTATTGGAGTAAGTTTAACTATGCCAATTTTAAATTCCCTATCAACACATACCGCTGTTAGCCGTGCACGAGTTAATATAGAAATGAGAGCACTTGAATTGGAGCAAGTGAAAAACCAAGTAAACGAAACAGTAAAGCAGGCTTATTTTGATGCTAGTGCTGCAAAAAAGAATTACGATGCCAATATAAAAGCGGTTGAGGCAACTAAAGAGGCATTTAAATATGCAACCAAAAGATACGAAGTAGGAACAATAAACGGGGTGGAATACAATCAATCTAAAACCAATTTGGCAAAAGCCGAGGCAGATTTAGTTCAAGCGAAATACGATTACCTTTTTAAATTCAAAATCCTTGAGTTCTATCAAGGAAAACCTTTAAGCTTACGATAGGTATGAACAAAAAAACAATTTTTATAGCCGTTGCAATTCTTGTTGTACTTGTGGTTTTGGCCATAGTTAAAGGTAGAACCGGTGATGCCAAAGAAGTTGAAGTAGATGAAATAGCAAAGCGAACAATTATTGAAAAGGTAGCAGCTAACGGAAAAGTTCAGCCAGAAACGGAAGTAAAAATTAGTTCCGAAGTAAGCGGTGAGATAATTGAGGTACATATTCAAGAAGGTCAAAAAGTAAATCAGGGAGATTTACTGTTGAAGATTAATCCAGACCTACTTACTGCTGCCGTTCAAAGAGCGCAAGCAAACGTAAGCTCTAATAAAGCAAACTTACTGAACGCAAAAGCAAGGTTAACCCAAGCGAAATCAAGATTGGTTCAAAACAAAAAGGAATACGACAGAAGTAATAAGCTAATGAGTCAAGGTGCAATTTCTCAAGCGGAAATGGATCAGATTACAGCAAACTATGAAGTTGCGGAGGCAGATGTAAAAGCTGCGGAAGAAAGTGTAAGCGCTGCTGAGTTTAATGTAAAAACTGCTGAGGCCACATTAAAAGAAGCAAGTGATAACTTAGGCAGGACGTCAATATATGCACCAACAAACGGTACTATTTCTAAGCTGGCGGTTGAACAAGGAGAAAGAGTGGTAGGAACCGCTCAAATGGAAGGCACGGAGTTACTTCGCATAGCTGATATGTATAATATGGAAGTGGCCGTGGAGGTTAATGAAAGTGATATTGTAAAAGTCTCACTAAACGACAAAGTAGAAATTGAATTGGATGCATATTTAGATAGAGTTTTTGAGGGTAAGGTTTCAGAAATAGCCAGTTCGGCAAAAGATAATCTCGGCGCTGCAGATCAAGTAACCACTTTCGAAGTTAAAATTCATATCCTAAATTATTCATATGCAGATCTGATTGATACTACCCAAAGCAAGAAATTTCCACTACGGCCAGGAATGTCTGCTACGGTAGATGTAATCACAAACACCGAAAACGAGGTTTTAAGTGTTCCGATTCAATCTGTGGTTTTGCGTCCAGATACTTTCAAGACGGGTGAGATGCTTACTGCTATAGATCAAGATGAATTGAACGAATGTGTTTTCTTACTTGATGGAGATAAGGTTAAAAAGGTATTCGTAGAGACTGGTATTCAAGATGATGATTACATCCAGATTCTGAAACCGAATGATATTTCGGGTAAAGTAGTTAAAGGGCCCTATGCGACTGTAAGTCGAAAGCTCAGGTCAGAGGATAAAGTCGAAATTCTTGAAGGCGATAAAGAGTCAAAGTAATGAACCACCTATTTCTAGCAGTTGAAACCTCCTCAACTAATTGTTCTGTTGGATTGATAAAAAATGATGAGTTAATTGATTCCATTGAATTAAATGATGGATATTCTCATGGAGAAAAGCTAGCAGTCTTTGTAGAGTCTCTACTGTCAAAAAACAACGTTAATATAGAGGACTTATCTGCCGTAGCTGTTGGAGAAGGTCCTGGGTCATATACCGGATTGCGAATAGGAGTTTCTTTTGTAAAAGGATTGGCCTTTTCATCCAAGGTTAAACTCATTTCTATAAATAGTCTTCAAAGTATGGTAATGCAGGTATTATCCTTATTGGAGGATGTTTCAAGTGGTGCTTTGTTTATAGGAGCTATAGATGCTCGTAGAGACGAAGTGTATTTAGGTATTTATAACTCTAAGGGGAGTTTGGTAAAGGAAATTCAGCCAATGATAATTTCGGAAGATAGTTTTAGCGAATACGCCGACAATAAGAATGTAATTGTTTTGGGTTCGGGAGCTGAAAAGATAAAGCGGATTATTTCCTTCTCGCATCAGTTTAAATTCCATTCTGATGTATTTCCTTCAGCTTTTGGTATGCAAAAAATTATTTTGGATAAGTATTTAGTACAACAATTTGAAGATGTTGCCTATTTCGAGCCATTTTATCTAAAAGATTTCGTGGCTGGAACACCCAAAAAGCGAAATCTACTTCCAGATTAAATCATAATACATTGATTTTAAAGCCTTTCGAGTCTATTTATTTATAAAAATAATTCCACACTTTTTTGGTGTGAGATTAAGAAATGGTGTACATTTGTGGCCCGTTTTTCGAAACGGAAAGTTCCAAAAAATACGGCATCAGAAAATTTTTTAAAAATTTCTTTGTGAGATTAAAAATTAATTTACTTTTGCCGCCCCGTTTTACGGGAAAGAGTTCTAAGAGATAATAAAGACGAGGCTAATTTTAGCGATTTGGTTTAGTTTTTTAGGATATAAAGATTGGTTTTTATTAGGAGATTTCTACTAACTAAAACTAGTTACTCAACTCAAAAAGAGTTGAAAAGTTCTTTGAAAAGATTGGAAGCATAGAAAAGGAGATAAGGAAATATCTTTTTTTATAGAATTCATTTGAGATAGGGCTAGAATTAAACACTTTTATACAACGAAGAGTTTGATCCTGGCTCAGGATGAACGCTAGCGGCAGGCTTAACACATGCAAGTCGAGGGGCAGCATTACTGCTTGCAGTAGATGGCGACCGGCGGACGGGTGCGTAACGCGTATGCAACCTACCCTATACAGGGAGATAGCCCAGAGAAATTTGGATTAATATCCCATAATATCACAAAGCCTCATGGTTTAATGATTAAAGATTTATCGGTATAGGATGGGCATGCGTTAGATTA
>CBFICO010000013.1:251-37599 GCA_965661115.1 Salibacteraceae bacterium | reverse complement strand
AGTTCATGAATAGTTCTATGTCCTTTTTCTAGATGGTTCTCTTCAATTAAATCATCAGAGTCGAGAAAAAACACATAACGACCTAATGCTTTTTGTACTCCATGGTTTCTTGCAACAGCCCTTTCACTATTTTGTTGGTAATTATACTTTACTCGCTTATCGTTAAAACCTTCTACAATTTCTCTGGTGTTGTCAGTCGAACCATCATCAATTATCAATAGCTCAAAATCTCTAAAACTTTGGTTTAAGCAACTAATTATTGTTTGACTTATAAATTGAGCCCTATTATGAGTAGGAACTATTATCGAGAAATAAGGATGTGTCAATTGCTTAAGATTTTGATTAGTAAATCTATTGAATGCTGGGTTGTGTACTTCTTCAATACTGTATCACGAGGTCTAAAGGCCTTAACATTTTCAATTGCTTCATTCAAACAAACTTCAAAATCTTCAATACCCTTAAAATCAACACCTAACCTATCCTCCAAATAAGGGCAACTTGAAGCTTTATCATAAGTATTTCCTTGATATCTCCAAACTCCAGGATTGAAGTGAAGCGTAGGAACATCGGCGCTCCATGACTCAAATATTGCCAATCCTTGGGTTTCGGTAACTGATACAAATATTGCAAGTTTAGACTTCTGCAGTGAATCTAAATATTCTTGTCTTTTGTATTTACCACACACTATTTCAGTATAATCAATTTTCTTGCTTTCAAGATAATTGATAATGAATTTGGATACTTCAGGATTGGTTTTGGAGTACACTAACACTTCGCTTTTTTCATTTTTGTTAATCAAAGCATTTGGCTTCCAATAATCAGTATCTACCCCACAAAACCAAATATTACTTTCTTTTTCTTTAATTGAATCAGAATAATAATGAAATAAGTTTCTGTGCCATTCACTAAAATAGAGGTACCCGTCCAAAAGCTCATCTTCTATTATATGCTTAGCCTCATTTGGCAAATTTACTATGAAGGGACCCGCAGTTACTTTAAGATTTTGGTTACTTCTTTTTACCGATAAGGCCCATTTCAATGCATTCACATCTTTAAAAACATGAATATGATCTATACCTTTTGTTTCCAGTTTATTTATAGCAAATTGGTTCTTATGTTTCGCCAAACCATTTCTAACAATTTCAGGTATACTAACAGATCCTCCTTTACTTCTATCTTTAAAAACCTCTCTCCAGTTTTGATAAATCAATCCCTCCTTAATAAAGATTTTCAATGAAGTAGTGAACTTTTGAAATTTCGTTCTTGGTATTTCATCTAAATATAAGATCATACAGAGCAAAAACAATCAAAGTGAAAAAACGAACCAAATTCTTTTTCCGTCATAAAATATTTTGATTCTTGAACGTTAAAAAAAGTATAGCCAAGAGGTGCAAGCAATGAAATTATATCTTCAACACAGTCACCGTACCTTACTAGGTTTTGTTTATCAAACTCGATAAACATTTTAGGTTTAAATTTAGATATTGCCTCTACCGCGCCCTCAAGTACTTTCAACTCATAGCCTTCTGTGTCAATTTTTATCCAGTCTAATCTATCAATATTGCATAATTCTGTATCTAAAGTTACCACATCAACCTTTACATCCGAATCGGCCTGAGCGCATACCAACCTATCCATACCAGTGTTATTTCTTGACTCACTTTTAACACTCATTTCACCGGGTTTATTCCCACAACCTTTTTGCAAAAACCTCAAATGAGCCAGTTTGTTTTTATTCGAATTTATAAGCTCCAAACATTTAGCATAATTACTAGGGTTTGCCTCGTATGCAATAACTTTTCCTGATCTCCCAACTTTTAATGCAATTTGGCTAGCAAGCTTACCTTTATTTGCTCCAACATCAATTACGGTTTCTCCTTGCTTTAGATTCTTTAAAAAAAATTCATGTCCCGAATCAGAAAATCCCCAATAAAAAGCCCAGTCCATTAAGTCGGTTAAGTCAGCCTTATAAAGTAAATCGTTCCTTTTGAAAATTCTTTTACCATTTAACTTACTATACAACTCTGGCATAGGGGCAAGCTTGTATAAAAAAGAACCTTCAGTTGAACCTTTAATGAATTCATAAAGCATTCGCTCTAAAATTGAAAACCTAAAAAGTTTTCGAATTGCATTAAACAAAATCATATTGCAATTATATCCGTGTGGTTTTGTATTTCATCTGCATCAGTCACTTCCCTTTTTTGACCAACAGGGTATATATTGTAGTTCAGTTCAAGCAAAAACGAAATTAAATCTCCTCCTGTGTATCCGTAGTCAGAAAAGTTATCAGGACTATATTCCAAAAAAATAGCAGGTTTCATCTTTCTGATCAAGCTGATGGCTCCTTTTAATACTGTTAGTTCCATTCCTTCTACATCAACCTTTATACAATCCACATTTGAAGGGATTTTCGATGCCTTTACAAGCTCATCAATGGTACCTATCTTGACTTTGGCGGCGCTTTTATTTTCTAGTTTATTATTCCTCAACTGGTCTGCCCCTTTGTTTCTTGCCGTTCGTCGATGAACGTACATATATCCGGATTTATCTGCAACCCCAACGTTAAGGGCACCAACCTTCAACTCTTTATTTAAGTCAATGTTGTGTAATAACAGTTTATATGTTTCAGGATTTGCCTCTATGGCAGTAACATTTGCCCCTTGCTTAGCCATATTTAGCGCGGTTTCTCCAATGTTAGCTCCAACATCTATAATAACTTTTCTGTTTTTTGACAACTCATACAACTCTTTTCGGTTCTCCACATTATGTCCAAAATAGACCAACCATTGCATATGATCAGACAAATCAAGCTTAAACCGAATTCCATTTCTCATTACAGTCCTTATTGTAGGTTGACTATATAAAGAGTTATCAGGGATAAACTTACAAATGAAACTTGTTTTGGACTTTCCTTTCACCAATTTTGGTAGAAACTCGTCAATTTTTAATCCTATGATTAATTTACGAACAACTTGTCCTAGCATGGGGCAAATTACGTTAGAAAAAAATAGTATTGCAACTAAAGTGTCAGCTATAATTTACAAGCTCTACAAAGCCAATGTAAACTATATATACTTTAGCCAAATATTATCCAATTTTGATCGGTAGAAGTATTTCATTTATTGCTTTATCTGCAATTAGCACGCTTAGTGGTTTAATTCTATTTCCATTATATACAAAATATCTCCAACCTGTTGAGTTCGGTTTTTACAGCATAATAATTTCCCTTTCAACATTCTCAAGTCTAATATCTGGACTAGGTCTATATAACTCCATGAGCAATTTTTTCTTTGATGTGGAAAGAAAGAAAAGAAAAGAGTTTCTAAATATATTATTCTCTACTACAATACTTGTAAATGTCTGCTTATCAATATTTTTAATAGCTCTAATTAGTTTAATATTCGACTACAAGTTTGACCTAAAAATAATTTTATCGTTAGCCATCCTTTTAGGAGTTATCGAATCTATGAATGCAATGTTTTTTCAGTACCTACGAAATACTGGAAAAAACCAAACATTTTTAGTCTTGAGTTCTATAAACATCCTCTCAAGCGTAGCCACTACAGTTATTCTTCTTTATTCTGGTTTTGGTTTGTGGAGTGCTGTTTTAGGCAAACTTACGATTGGAATATTGATATTCTCTGGTATTTTGGTTAAGGAGATTAGATTTTGTATCGATATAAATTATGTCAGGCCACTATTTATGTTTGGATTAAAAATGATCCCGGCACTTTTGCTTACATGGATATTTCAATATGCAGACAGATTTATTTCCGAAACATTCCTAGAACCAGCTGATTTTGGAAATTTTGGATTTGTTATTTCAGCATCAAGTCTAGTTATGACGGGTTTTTTAGCAATTGCTAATTCAATTCAGCCAGAATTGTACAAGTCATTTCAGCAAAATATTGGTAAAACAATAGCCTCACTAACAAAGCATTATCTTATTCTTTGCTCGGTTGGTCTGTTTTGTGTTATGTCAACTATTCTCTTAATAAATGAATTTTGGTTAAGCTTTAAGTATTACAATAGTATCTCTGCGCTAAGTCTGTTTTCTGGTGGGTTCATTCTATTATCGGTACAACACCTCTTAAATCTGGACCTTATTTTTCATAAACATGTACGTAAACTTACCTTACTTCAGAACTTTAGTTACGCTTCTTATAGCATAACACTTTTAATACTTTTTAGTCAGGGTTTTGAAGGACTAATAAATGCAGGGTTAGTTTTCTTCACTTCACGTATTATTTCAGTAATACTATATGGCTTATCTATGCGAAACACGCAAATCATTCAACATTCAAGGCACCTAATTATACCATTTTGTTTGCTAACAATTTGCCTCACTACATTGGTGTATAATCAATTAAGTTGAGAAACCTAACTTGACCTACCCCACCCATTCCTCATGCCATTGCTGAAAAATGAACAAGAACCACAAAGGTGTAAAATCTTCATCGCGCCCGGCGAGGTAACTGCTTTTTAATTGTTTTACAAAGGAATAATTAAAAATTCCAGCTGCCTCTACTTTTTCTTTACTCAAAGTTTCTTCCAAAACATCCTTTAATTCGTTGCGCATCCATTGCCTTACCGGAATTGCAAATCCCATTTTAGGGCGTTCCATAATTTCTTTTGGAGCGTACTTGTGGACAATGCTTTTTAACAAATACTTCGGAACGTTGTTTTTGGTTTTTAACGCATAAGGCACACTGGCTAAATACTCCGCTAGTTCGTGATCCAGCATAGGCTCTCTGCCCTCCAAACCCACACTCATAGTTGCTCTATCTACCTTGGTTAGAATATCATCCACCAAATAAGTTTTAAAATCAGCTAGGAGCATAGCGTTTAATGTATCCCCATTTTTTAGTTCGTGTATGCAATCATCAAAATTGGTCGGGTTGGTTAAGTCGATTTCAAATTCAGAAATAAACAACTGCTTCAATTCTAATTCCGTCAGGTTCTGACTGCCAATTTTCATGGCGTTTATGGGTGACACTCCAGTTTTAATGAGCTGTTTAATTCGTTGAAGTCGTCTATCGAAATTATAACCCATTTTTTTGGAAGGCAATAAAGGAGATATGGTTCCGATAGCTTTTGACGTGATTCCCGAACCTGAAAATGGCCCTAATTGCTTGGCGTATTTTTCAAATGTTTTGTATTTGCCGTAACCTGAAAACAGTTCATCACCTCCATCAGCACTCAAAGCAACTTTTACATTCTTTACTGCCATTTTACTCACCAACAGGGTGGGTATAGCGGAACTATCCGCAAATGGTTCGTCATAAGTTTGAGAAAGCTCGGGAATTAAAGAAATGGCGTCTTCAAACGTGCAATACTGCTCGTGGTGATTGGTTCCTAAATACTCCGCCACTTTTTTGGCGTGCGGCGCTTCATTGTACTTTTCTTCTTCAAAACCTATGGTAAAAGTATTCAGCTGTTGGTTGCTCCCTTTTTGCAGCAAAGCCGTTACTGCAGTACTATCGTAACCACCACTCAAAAACACACCTACCGGAACATCGGCAACCATTCGGTGTTTAAAAGATTGTGTTAACAGCTGCTCCACTTCTTCTAAAACTTCTTCTTCAGGTTTATTTCTATTCTGACTAGAATAAAAATGCGATGTTAAGCTCCAATATGCAGTTCTAGTTGCCTTTTGTGATGATAAGTCCACCGTCATTAAATGACCAGCTTTTAGTTTTATACAGTCTTCAAAAACCGTGTAAGGCTCCGGATAATATCCGTACTGCATGTACAAAGCCGTTGATGAAATGTCAATTTTTTTCTCGAACTTCGGGTGCTGCATCAGCGCTTTTAATTCAGACCCAAACAAAAGCAAACCACCCTTTTGGTACAAGTACAAAGGCTTAACACCTACTCTATCTCGTACGAGAAAAACTTTGTTTTTTATCTTGTCAAAAACCGCAAATGCAAACATGCCTTTAAACCGATCAATACAAGCTTCGCCCCATTGTTTCCAAGCATAGAGAACAACCTCGGTATCTGAATTTGAGCTAAAATTATGTCCTAAGTTTTCGAGTGTGTTTTTTACCTCTTTGTAATTATAGATTTCGCCGTTAAAGACAATCACCAGCGACTCATTAGTCAATTTCATGGGCTGATGACCTGCCGAAGAGGTATCTATGATAGACAAGCGTTGATGGGCAAATCCGATTTGCGCCGATTCGTTTTCTTCAAAAAACTGCCCTTCATCATCGGGTCCGCGATGCACCAAAGCATTTCCCATTTTACGGCACAGGTCTGGTGTGCTTTTTTTTGTAAAATCGATATATCCAGCAATTCCGCACATTACAACTGCTCAATTAAATTCAACCATTTTTGACCTATCTGTTCAGTTGAATATTCCAACGACTTTTGTCTAGCTTTTTCGCCAAATAACACTCTATCTGACTCCGAAACAACCAATTCATTAATCTTTTCCGACAACTGATTCACATCTCCTGATGTTACTAAAAAACCATTTTCACCGTTCGCTATTAGCTCTGCAGGTCCATAATTACAATCGAATGCGACAGGAGCACATTCAAAGTGCATTGCCTCTAATAAACTATTCGGAAAACCTTCTCTTCTGCTTGGTAAAATGAATATTGCCGCTTTTTTGTACAACGATTCAATCTCTTTTACCTGACCTAAAAATTGAACTTCAAAGGGTAAATTTAATTGCTTCACTTCACTTTCTATGTGAGGTCTCAAAACACCATCACCGGCAATTAAAACTTTCCAATGTGGTGTTTCCAACCGTTCTAAAATCTTTGGAAGATAATCAACTCCTTTGGCTTTATGGAAACGACCGGCAAACAAAATAATCTGCTCTTTATTGAGCTCAATTTCTTTTACCTCAATGGGATTCGGAATTACTTCCGACTTAGCTATTCTATAATCAACGGCATCCATAACTCTTTTGGTTTGGCAAACAATTGCATGTGCTTTTGAGTAGGTCATTGACCGCAATAAACCCCAAAATCTGCTTAAATCCTTTCTGTTGGGGTCGCTTCGCTCCGATATTATCAACTTTAAGTTTAGGCCTTTATTTGCTAGTAAACACAACACATTGGTTTCTGTGATAAATGAAATTAGAAAATCTGGTTTATAATGCTTGAATTGTGCTCTTAAAGCTAAAACTCGCTTTCTATTTCTTACCGCAGCATTTCCAATACCCTTTTTATTATCGTTTAAATCGAGCGGAATAATTTCTACACTTTCATTTATAGGGTAAAAACTTGGATTTTTATCTAAGGTTATGATGTTAATCTGATGCTTATCGGAAAGCCAACTGGCTAAAATTGAAACTACGCGAGCGGCTCCTCCTCCGGTTAATGAAGAAATTACAAAACAGATTTTCATTAGACCTTCGCTTCAAAAAACAGATTGCGTTTACTTCCGGATAATCCCGCTTTTTTGGCCAGAACGTGGGTTCCCATAATCAGCTTGCCTTTCCAGTTTAGTGTTTTCCAATTCACAAATTTCTTTTCGGTTACAGAAACAGAAGAAAACGAACCAGACAAGACTTTTTTCATTCTTTCGGCACTAAAACTTTGCAAATGTCCCCATCGGTGAAAAACGTGTCCATCAGAAGGACTTACCACAATATTGTCTTCCAACTTTTCGTTGCTCGGAACAGTGCCAATAAATTTTCCAGCATTTTTCAAAACTCGTTTCACTTCAAGACTGGTCTGTGCTAAAACGTCATCGTTCAAATGCTCCAATACTTCTGACATCACCACCACATCAAACGATTTGTCTGTATGTGGAATATCCTGGCTATATCCTACCTGAGCTTTTCCTCCAAGGATTTTTTTGAGCTTCTGAATTGAGTTTTCGGAAGGATCCAGACTGTGTACATCAATTCCCTTTTGTATTGCAAATCGTTCAAAATTCCCAGCACCTACACCAATGTTTAGGCATTTAGCTCCTTTTTCGATTTTGGAAACCAAGAACTTCATTCTAGCATCGCTCCCTTCAAACGAATGCGAGGCTTGATTCTGATAAAACTCCCAAATCTTGTCCTGATTTTCCTTCATTAGTTCAGTTTGGTGGCCAACGCTTTCCGAACCGTTAGCCAAAGCAGTACAAAAGAACAGAAATAAACCAAAGAAGTAGATAAAGCAATACCAGCTAATCCCATTACTTGAATCAACCAATAATTAAGCGCAACATTTAACACCATATTGGATCCAGAAATCATCAATACCCTTTTATTCTGCTGAAATACAGAAACTAATCGCACCAAAACCACTCCACCTACATAAAATGGTAATTGAAAAGAATAGTAAAGCAGCAGCTCCTGAACCTTGTTGGTGTCATCGGCGTTAAAAGCTCCACGTTCCAAAACCAAACTCACAAACCACTCTCCATAAAACCAGATTCCCAAAATGACTGCAGCTGGGCCAACAAAAACCAACAATAAAATTCTTTGCAGCAGCTCATTTATAGATTTAAAATCTTGCTCCACTTTTAAGTTCGAGAAATACGGTAATGCAACTTTTCCTATAGCCAGCGTGGCTAACCCGGTGAATAAACTGATTAACCTGAATCCGTAATTTAGGGCAGAAACAGATTCAGCACCTAAAGCTTCCGCCATGAGTTGATCTACCAAAAAAGTAGAACCCATAAACAAACTACCCAAAAACAAAAAGGCGTACTCTTTTTTAAAGGTTAGGTCTATTGCTTCAAAGTTGAAACTCAATCGAGTAGAATTATCATTTTGAAGCACACCAAAAAGCATTAGTGTAAACACCAAAGAGCCCAACACTAACCCGTACAAAATAATAGAAATTGAAGGCACCAAGTAAATCAACAGAATGATGAACGTAGAAGAAAAAACACCTCCCAAAGCTGTGTAAACAAACTGCTTTTTGTGCTCTAGAATCGCTAAAAAATGATTGGACATCCCTTGAATTAAAACCAACAAACCCAACAATAAACCGCTTAAAAATAGCTGTTTAGAGAATACCATAAACTTATCCTCCATCAGAAGAAAACCCAACAAAAACAAGCAACTAAAAGCACAAAGAACAATAAATAGCACAGAAAAAACACTGTTGTAAAAGCGCGTAGCACGGGTTGCGTCTTCTTTTTTTAAGACGTTGTATCTAGGTATAAAGGAAGAGGCTAAAGGGTTGGTTAAAACCGTCACCAAAAACATTGGAACCATCACCGCTAGGTAATATTGGTCTAAGGATTCTGAAAGTCCAAAAGCATCGGCAATAGCAAGCTCTTTTAACAAGCCAAAAACGCGCGCTAGAATGCCAATTCCGGCAATAAGCAAGGAGGCAGATAAAAACTTAGCTATTAACTTTGAAGACATTTTAAACTTTTATCCTAAAACACTTAAAACCAAGAGCAATTCAAATGAACTACTATGTTCGCGTAAACGAGTATCCTCATTCAATTTTAGATTCCCAGTCAAGCTGAGAATGACGCCACGATTAAATTGAAAAGTAAATTCTACACTATTCTGCATTTCTTAGCTTAATTATGTAATAATATCATAGTTAAAATCAAAGTAATGTTTTTACTTCGCACGTACATTGCATTATTGTAAAAATCTAATTTCGGAAGTATGAAAGACAATCAAATTTTTTCGCTCCTTAAAGAAGAAAAACATCGTCAAAAAAGTGGCCTAGAGCTAATTGCCTCAGAAAACTTTGTTTCAAAACAGGTTATGAAAGCTATGGGATCGGTAGCAACAAATAAATATGCCGAAGGACTTCCTGGAAAAAGATATTACGGCGGTTGCGAGGTGGTAGATCAAATTGAAGACATTGCTCGCGAACGTCTAAAAACGCTTTTCAATGCCGAATGGTGTAATGTTCAGCCTCATTCAGGTGCACAAGCAAACGCTGCTGTAATGTTAGCTTGTCTAAAACCTGGAGACGCCATCTTAGGTTTCGATTTATCTCACGGCGGACATCTAACCCACGGATCTCCTGTAAACTTCTCTGGAAAAACCTACAAAGCACACTTCTACGGAGTTGAAAAAGAAACGGGTGTAATCAACATGGACACGGTTGAAGCAACGGCTAAAGAAGTAAAACCGAAAATGATTATCGCGGGTGCTTCGGCATATTCTAGAGATTGGGATTTTGAACGTTTTAGAGCAATAGCAGATGCTGTTGGAGCGATTTTATTAGCGGATATTTCGCATCCTGCAGGCTTAATAGCAAAAGGTTTGCTCAACGACCCAATCAAACATTGTCATGTAGTTACATCTACTACTCATAAGACACTAAGAGGTCCAAGAGGCGGTGTAATAATGATTGGTGAAAATTTCGATAATCCGTTTGGGCTAAAAACGCCAAAAGGTAATTTGCGTTCGTTTAGCTCTCTTCTAGATTCTGGAGTATTTCCTGGAACTCAAGGTGGCCCGCTTGAACATGTAATTGCCTCAAAAGCAATCGCCTTTGGTGAAGCGTTAACTGATGATTACATGGATTATACCGTACAGGTAACCAAAAATGCCAGCGTTATGGCAAATGAATTTGTAAAAAGAGGGTACGATTTAATTAGTGGCGGCACAAGCAATCATTGCATGCTTATTGATTTAAGGAATAAAAATGTTACTGGTAAAGACGCCGAAAATGCTTTGGTAAAAGCAGATATTACTGTTAATAAAAACATGGTGCCATTTGACACTCAAAGCCCATTTGTAACCTCGGGTATAAGAGTAGGAACTCCTGCCATCACGTCAAGAGGTTTAATTGAGTCCGATATGGCTCGGGTGGTGGATTATATCGATCAAATTGTGAAACAACCAAATAATGAGGAACTTCAAAAGGAGATTAAAAAAGACATTAATAAATGGATGAATGGGTATTCCTTATTCCCAAAAGTTAATTACGCAAAACAAGAAACTGTTTAACAGAAGCACATACTAATGATAGAAGCAAATAATCCATCACTAAAAAGCTGGGTTCAAGTACCCGAAAACTCTGATTTTCCGATCCAAAATTTACCTTTTGGTATATTTTCAACCAAGTCAAAAAGCAAAAGAGTTGGTGTAGCAATTGGAGAGGAAATACTGGACCTAAATGAACTTGCAAAAGCTGGTTTCTTTAAAGAGGCAGGAATAGCTGAAAACGTTTTTGACCAAGAGGTATTAAACCCATTAATGCAACTAGGAAAATCGAGCACCACTGCTGTAAGAAATCGTGTTTCTCAATTACTTCGTAACAGCAATACGGAAATTAAGGGAATTAAAGGCTTGGAAAAAAATGCCATTGTAGCTCAGAAAGATGCTACCATGCATTTACCAGTAAAAATTGGCGACTACACCGATTTTTACTCTTCTAAAGAACATGCAACAAACGTGGGAACTATGTTCCGTGACCCCAACAATGCGCTATTGCCAAACTGGTTGCATATTCCTGTAGGTTATCACGGAAGAGCAAGTTCAATAATTACCACAGAAGAGGCCATTCACCGCCCAAAAGGACAACAAAAACCAAACGACACCGATCCTCCAGTTTTTGGCCCTTGCAAGCTATTAGATTTTGAGTTAGAAATGGCTTTTATAACCTATGAAGGAAAAGCGCTAGGCGATTCTATTGCTGTTGATGAAGCGGAAGATTACATGTTTGGAATGTGCTTGTTTAACGATTGGAGTGCGCGCGATATTCAAAAATGGGAATATGTCCCACTTGGACCATTTTTAGCTAAAAATTTCGCTTCAAGTATGTCTCCATGGATTGTTACCATGGATGCCTTAGAACCTTTCCGTTGCGAAACACCTTCACAAGATCCAAAACCTTTAGATTATCTTCAATTTACAGGTAAGAAAAGTTTCGACATCAAACTAGAAATGTACATTCAACCAGAAGGTGGAGAAGAAAATAAAGTATGCACCACCAATTACAAATACATGTATTGGAATCAAAGTCAGCAACTTGCACACCATAGTGTAAATGGCTGTAATATCAAATGTGGCGATTTAATGGGTTCTGGAACAATTTCTGGTCCAACAGAGGATTCCTATGGCTCTATGCTCGAGCTCTCTTGGCGAGGTACAAAACCACTAAAACTCAGTGACGGTTCAGAACGTAAATTCTTGTTAGATGGCGATACGGTTATAGAAAAAGGGTACTGTCAAAATGAATCCTTAAGAATTGGTTTTGGGGAGGTTAGAACTAAAATCTTGCCCGCCAAATAAGCTGTAAATTAGAATATGGATTGGTCTGAGCACGACTATTGGGAGGAGCTGGAGCGCAGGGAGAAAAGTGCCATTTTGCGCGAATACAGACATCTCTTAAAATCCACGAACTATGAGGTAACTGAAGAGGACACCGAAGAAATTCGCAAGGCTTTTGAAGTTGCACTGGAAGCTCATTCTGGAGTAAGACGAAAATCTGGTGAACTCTATATTTTTCACCCGCTCGCCGTAGCTAAAATTGCCAAAGAAGAGATAGGGGTTGATACTACTGGAATTGTCTGCGCACTACTCCACGATGTAGTAGAAGACTCCAACATGACCATACAGGACATGGATGATTTGTTTGGCAAAAAAGTAGCGACCATAATTGACGGTCTCACGAAAATCTCTGAGATTTTTGATCATAATACCAATCTACAAGCAGAAAACTTTAAGAAGTTAATTCTTACTCTTTCGCAAGACGTACGAGTGATTTTAATAAAACTCGCCGACCGTCTGCACAACATGCGTACCTTGGGTTCTATGCGGGAAAATAAATCTCGCAAAATTGCTTCCGAAACCATGTTTTTATATGCTCCACTTGCCCACCGTTTAGGTTTGTACCATATAAAATCCGAAATGGAGGACTTGAGTTTAAAATACCTTGAACCCAACATTTTTAATGAGATTCAAGAAAAACTCAAGAAATCGAAAGCCGTTAGAACGCGCTTTTTAAATCACTTTACCTTACCCGTAAAACGAGGTCTTGAAAAAGCTGGATTGAAATACCGCATTGTAGGTAGAACCAAGTCCATACACTCTATTTTTCAGAAAATACGCAAGCAAAACATCCCTTTTGAAGAGGTGTATGATATTCTTGCCGTTCGTATTATTATCGACGCAAACCAGGACAATGAAAAGGCCGATATTTGGAAAACCTACTCTATCGTTACCGACTTTTATCGTCCAAATCCAGACCGACTAAGAGACTGGATATCAACCCCTAAGGCAAATGGCTACGAAAGTTTGCACATTACCGTAATGTCGCCTACTGGAAAATGGGTTGAAGTGCAAATTAGAAGTGAACGCATGGACGATATTTCTGAGAACGGCTACGCCGCCCATTGGAAATATAAAGGGCAAGAAGAAGAACATATTATTGATCAATGGATTGGTAGAATTCGAGAATCTATAGAAAATCAAGAAGTACATTCTGAGGATTTCTTAAACGATTTTAGACTCAACCTTTTTGAAAAGGAAATCATTGTTTTTTCTCCAAGAGGAGAAGCTATCACACTTCCAGCAAGTAGTACTCCAGTCGATTTTGCCTATGAAATTCACTCAGACGTAGGCGATACTTGTATTGGGGCAAAAGTGAACAATCGACTAGTTCCGTTGAGTGCTCAGTTGCAGTCTGGCGATCAAATTGAAATTATCACCTCTCGTAAAGTACACCCCGCGGAGGAATGGCTCAAGTTTGTAAAAACTGCCAAGGCAAAATCCAAGATAAAATCCTTCTTAAAAAGTGAGAAGAAAAAACTATCTGGATTGGGTCAAACCCTGCTCAAAAAAGAACTGCGCGAGTACGGTATTAAACCCGTAAAAGAAAATATGTATAAGGTGGCATATTTCTACAATCTCCCAGATTTAGAAGAACTGTTTTACCAAGTAAAAAGCAAACGCTTAAACCTTAAAAAGCTTAAGAAACTAAAGGTAGAAAAAGGGCTAATCCGAAACAATTTCACCAAAAAGAGAAACACCATTCTTACCAACGTTGGCGGCAAAGCAGAATTGAACAATCCAGGTGAAACCGATACACAAGTTGAGTATAGATTAGCACATTGTTGTACCCCTATTCCTGGCGAAAAAGTATTTGGTTTTATTGGCGAAAACAACGAGATTGAAATCCACCGAGTTAACTGCCCTAATGCGGTAGATATTCAAAGTCACAAACACTTTAGAGTTATAGAAGCCAAATGGACCAACCAACAAGCCTTAGCCTTCCTATCAGGTATTACTATTACTGGAATTGACTCTAAAGGGATGGTAAATGAAATCACCATGAAAATTAGCCAGAACCTCAATATCAATATGCGCTCTATCCACTTTGAATCGCTTGACGGTTATTTTGAAGGGAAGATTAACGCTTATGTCACCGATATTGACCACCTCAACGATTTAATCCGCGAGATTAAACGGGTAAACGGCGTGCATAAGGTTACGCGGGATGATGTGCTTTCATAACCTGTTAAAAAGTCAATACAGGTGAGTGGTCTATAGCGATTTGAGCCGTTAAAATATTGTACTTTTACGCGCTCAAATTACGGCTGATGACTCAGGCAGAAATTTTAGAAGAAGTAAATAATATTTTCGCGGCTTTTCTCAAGCAAAACGGGCATCGTAAAACACCGGAACGCTGTGCTATACTGGAGGAAATCTACTCAACCAACGAGCACTTTGATGTAGAATCGCTGTACATTTCTATGAAGAATAAAAAGTACCGCGTAAGTAGAGCAACGCTTTACAATACCATCGATTTACTTCAGGCCTGTAACCTTATCCGTAAACACCAGTTTGGCCAAAACATGTCGCAATACGAAAAAGCGCATGGATACAAACAACACGACCATATTATTTGCATGGACAGCGGTAAAGTAATTGAGTTTTGCGACCCGCGCATACAACAAATTAAATCGACCTTAGAGGAGCAATTGGGCGTTAAAATCTTGCACCACTCACTAAACTTTTACGCGCGATGTACCGACGAAAAAGACACTAAAAAATAATTACTAACGCACTGTAGCATAAGATGAAAGTAGATGTATTGCTTGGATTGCAATGGGGAGACGAAGGCAAAGGAAAAATTGTTGACGTACTCACACCAAAATACGATGTAATTGCTCGTTTTCAGGGTGGCCCAAATGCTGGACATACACTGGAATTTGAAGGAATAAAACACGTTTTACACACCATACCTTCTGGAATTTTTAGAGATGATACCCAAAACGTAATTGGCAACGGAGTGGTAATCGACCCTGTAATTCTGCGCAAGGAATTAGAGGCGCTTAAACCCTTCAACGTAGATATTAAAGGGATTCTAAAAGTATCTAGAAAAGCACACCTTATTTTACCTACGCACAAGCTATTGGATGCTGCTTCTGAAAAGGCAAAAGGAAAAGATAAAATTGGTTCTACTTTAAAGGGAATCGGACCAACATATATGGACAAAACGGGTCGTAACGGACTACGAGTTGGAGATATTGAAGCTGATAATTTTAAAGAGAAATACAATCGCCTGAAAGAAAAACACTTACAACTACTCGAGAACTTCCAGTTTGATACGCACGAATTAGCTAGCCTAGAATCCGATTGGTTCTCGGCAGTTGACGAAATGTGCAACTTGGTTTTAATTGACAGTGAACACTACGTAAATGCTTGTGTAAAAAACGGGCAGAGAGTATTAGCAGAAGGCGCTCAAGGTTCTTTACTGGATATTGATTTTGGTTCGTATCCATTCGTAACCAGTTCAAACACTATCTGTGCTGGAGCTTGCACAGGACTGGGTATTGCACCTAATAAAATCCAAGATGTGTATGGCATTTTTAAAGCTTACTGTACTAGAGTTGGGTCTGGCCCCTTCCCTACCGAATTGCACGACGAAGTAGGTGAAAAACTAAGAGCAAATGGTCACGAATTTGGCGCTACTACTGGTCGTCCAAGAAGATGCGGTTGGATAGATTTACCTGCGCTTAAATATGCCATTATGCTCAACGGAGTTACCAAACTTATCATGACCAAAGCCGACGTTTTGAGTGGATTCGATAACGTTATGGTTTGTACTCATTACAACTACCGCGGAGAAACCATTGACTATTTACCTTACGGAGTTGACGAAGGTGAGTTAGAGCCAGTTTACAAGTCGATTAAGGGCTGGAACGAGGATTTAACTGGATTGCACTCTGCTGATGAACTACCAGCTTCGTTAACCGAATATGTAGAATACTTAGAACGTGAATTAGAAACACCAATTGCCATTGTGTCGGTTGGTCCAGACCGCTCTCAAACATTGATTAGAGAACACGTTGGCGTATAAGTCAAACATAAAATTGCTTCAAAAAGCCTTCAGAATTTATTCTTGGAGGCTTTTTGCTTTTGTAGCCGTATTATCTGCATTTGGTACTGCCCTAGCTCAGGAAAAAGACAAAAAGAAGGAGCGTAAAAAATCTAAAATTGAAATTTTGCATGCCAATGATTTGTTTTTCAATGAAGAAAACGGTGTAAAGGCAAAACGTTTAGTAGGCGATGTAAAAATCAAACACGAAAAAACCATAATGACCTGCGACTCGGCTTTTGTGTACAGTGAGACCAACTCCATGAAAGCCTATAGCCGAGTGCACATTGCCGACAAAGAAAACCAAATGGATTTGTATGGAGATTCGCTCAAATACGACGGAGAGCGGAAGATTACCGAAGTGCGCGGTGCTGTTAAAGTAATTACTCCTGACATGGAGCTTTACACCCGTTTTTTGGATTACGACCGCCGAAACGATTACGGCTATTACTGGGGTGGTGGGCTCATATACATGAACAAAAAAGAAGACACCCTGACTAGTCAGATTGGCCATTTTTACAACGCTTCTAACGAAGTGCATTTTAAAGATTCTGTTCGCGTGCGTTCTGCCGATTATCAAATTGCTTCAGACACCATGCACTTCAACACGCAAACCAAAAGAAATAGCTTTTTTGGATCCAGCACCATTACCAGCGACGACAATTTTATTTACACTGAAAAAGGCTGGTCGAACAACAAAACTGGTCAATCGGAATTTACATTAAACAGTTTTATCGTTACCGAAGACCAACAAATTTGGGGCGACAGCATTTTATACAACCAAAAAACAGAATTGGCAGAAATGTTCCAAAATGTGGTAATGCTAGATACCGTAAACGATTTTATGGTAGAAGGAGAATACGTGCTGCACAATCAAAAAGACAGTACTACCTTGGTTTTAGGAGAGCCTCTGCTTACTCAAATGTTTGATGACGATAGCCTGTTTCTGCATGCAGATACCATTTATTCAGAGTTCGATTCTACTCGTCAGTTTAGAAGAATTCAAGCTTACCGAAAAGCGCAATTTTACAAATCTGATATGCAAGGCAAATGCGATTCTTTAGTGTTCAGAGATGAAGATTCGAGTATTGTATTGTTCTATAATCCTATTTTATGGTCAGACGAAAATCAAATTACTGCCGATTACATTCAGATTTTTAGAGCAAATGGAGAATTAGACAGAATGGTAATGAACGATAATGGATTTATCAATTCACTAGAAGACAGCACTGTACGTTACCCAATGTACAATCAAATAAAAGGAGATAGTATGATTGGCGTTTTTGACAGCAGTGAGTTGAAGAAGGTTTTTGTACGCCATTCTGGTCTGGCCATTTATTGGGCCAAGGAGGATACCTCCGGCTACATTGGCATGAATAAAGCTGATGCCGAATACATGACCATTGTATTGGATAGCAGTGAAGTAGAAGAAATAATTCTGAATCGAAACCCAACAGCAACGCTTTACCCAATAAAGGATGTAACGCCGAGTATGCAATACTTAAAAGGTTTTTTGTGGAGAGGAAGCGAGCGGCCGGCAAAGAGAGAAGATGTCTTTAATTGGAAGGAAAAGGAGGCGATCAAAGAAGGAGATTAACTTGATCCAATGCCTCCTTTTCTTATCCTACCAATTTAGCATCAGGGTATTTTTTTATCCAACGTAAGGCTCTGGCTTTTGATTCAACCACAAGTTCAGTGGTTTAGTTGAGCCAAACTCGGAATGTTTTTTTATTTCTTTTTTCGTTCATTTCTATCTATAAAACAAATTGCTTGCCAGTTGGTTGGGTGGGGGTTTAAATCAGAACGTCATTCCCATGAAGAACTATCCGGCTGGCTGGCACAGGAGCTTCATATAGGACTTTCCCAAAATCTAACTCAATTTTTCTTGAAGAATACCAGTGAATTTTATCGAGTGTAACTAAAAATAAATCCCGTCATTCCCGAGAGTCTGAAAGACGAGTCGAGAATCTCAATAGTATTTTGATGCTCATTTGTACTGTCAAATATTCCATTCCTATGCAATATTGCTTGAGATTCCCGCCTACGCGGGAATGACGCTTAAGTTGAAAGGTTGAACCAAAAAATAACTTCGTAAAATCCAACCTCATCAAAAACAATCCTTTCTGACAATGGTCGTAAAAGAAAGTTGTTTTACAGCTATCTTTGCAATCTGAAAAAAAAAGCATTTTATGGAGTACATCATTATATTTTTCATAGTTCACTGGTATGGTTCGTTATTGTTTCAATCTATGTTTCATCACAGATACGCAGCGCATGCGCAGTACGAACTTAGTCCCTTTATGGAAAAGGTATTTTTCGTTTTATCGTGGATTTTTATGGGTTCAAACTACTTGAGCCCTTATGGATATGGAGTTATGCACAGACAACATCACGCATGGCCAGACACCGAAAAAGATCCACATTCTCCGCAATACGACAAAAACTTATTTACTATGATGTGGCGCACTAAAAAAATCTACTCGGAGTTATCAAACAAACAAGTAGAAGTTGAGGAGCGATTTATAAAAGGAGTTCCAGAGTGGTGGGCTTTTGACAATTTTGGAAGAAGCTGGCCATCAAGAATTGGCTGGGGAGCACTTTATGTACTTTTCTATTGGTACTTTGTTCCAGCGGATATGCCTTGGTTATGGGCGTTGTTACCTGTTCAGTTTTTAATGTCTCCTATTCACGGAGCTATCATAAATTGGGGAGCTCACGTTTGGGGCTACACCAATTTTAAAGTAAAAGACACTTCTAAAAACTTATTACCGCTAGACATATTAATGTGGGGAGAAAGCTACCATAACAATCACCATAAATTGGGCGGTAGCGCAAATTTTGGAGGTCAGCGTTGGCACGAAATTGACCCTATGTATATTGTAATGCTCGGGTTACATAAAATAGGCATCATAAAATTGAAAAAAGTTGAGCCTATTTTAAAGTACAGAAACAAAGAGGTAGCATAGTATTGATTGTATTAAGAAGATTATTGTATCCTTAATAGTTCTCCCGAATGATCATTGGTTGGGCATACTTATTTACAATTTGTGCAAATAACCTCCACACTTTTTGTTGAAACACACCTAAATGCTGTGTGTAAACCACAATATATTCTGCGGTACCAACACCACCTCGTTGGGTTTTAAAATTACCCGACCCGCTACTCATGTTAAACGTATAACCATTTTCCTTGGCTTTACTATACAACCTACAGTTTAAAAACGGGTACAAACGTTCTGTTTTTGGCAATGAAGTTTTGTAGCCGATAAATGGAGTTGTTATGGTTTTATTTCTGATGTAATACAGTTGAACGCCAACTACTCTGTGGTAATTATCGCACATTACCTCACCTTGTAAAAAATTGGAATTAATAGCAGATCTCAAAAACTCCATGGTATATTGTGGATTAAGCACATTGTGTTTATCAATATATACTTCTCGGTACAATTCAATACAACGCTTTAACTCCTGTGTGTCATCGGTGTCAATTTTCCTCCAGTAATAAGTCGATTGTTTTTCCCAGCGCTTTATGTCTTGTTCTAACGGCCTTTTCTGCTTTCCAGAGTAACTGTCTGGCTCACGTAAATAAATCTTTCGGTTAAATAGTACCTCATACCCCAAGGATTTAAACACTTGTATCTCTGTTTCGTGTTGAATTTGGTTGAACCCCTTTATAATAGCTGCTTTATTTCTGAATTTTTTGTTCAATTTTAAAACTATGTTGTGGTATTGATTGGGATTAGGAAAGGTCGGAAAATGCGTAGCTAAAAACTGAAAATCGATTATCAATATATTATTGAAGTTTAGCTTG
The DNA here is from genome assembly GCA_965661115.1 of Salibacteraceae bacterium. Taxonomy (GTDB): domain Bacteria; phylum Bacteroidota; class Bacteroidia; order Flavobacteriales_G; family Salibacteraceae; genus UBA6770. The sequence goes on along the minus strand of CBFICO010000013.1, from coordinate 17,532 downwards.
CGCATCACAAAATCTAGAAGAGCAGAACCTTGGCGAATCAACCATTTCTGCACGGTATTTTTTTTGTCTTTCAGCTCGTCGAACGCATATAGAATATATTGGCTAGTAATTGATGCAATGTAGCTGTTTTCTCGTTTATCTTGATTGGGGACCAAGACACAAATCGATTGGTCAAAAGCATTTTCAAGTAGTATCTCCGCCTCTAAATTTTCAATTAATTCGCTACACAAAAAAATATTTCCCGCTGTTAGAAATGTCTTTTTAAAATCAGAGTCAATGACAACATTACTAGCCAACAAAATGGGTGATGTATAAACAGATTGCATGATAAACTATTTGGTGGTGAAAATACTGAGCAAGAAGAAAGTTAATACTAACCGTATGCAATTGAATTATTTTCCTGCCATTAAGAAAATACTATCGAAATTGACTAAACCAAAAGTTTACTTCACACTTCTATAATTTACAGTAAATACGGAGTTGAATTTGATGTTTTTCTTTTACCAAAATGTTTAACTATGAAATTCAGCACTGGACTTAAGAAAGTAAAAGACAAATTATTCGAAAACATCCACGGAAACCACCTCATTTATAATACCTGTTGGGAAGATCCCAGAGTTGATCGAAATCTATTAAACTTAAATGAAGACAGCTCCATAGTAATGATTACTTCGGCGGGGTGCAACGCTTTAGATTACTTACTTGACAACCCAAGTTCAATAGACTGTATAGACCTAAACAAACGCCAAAATGCTTTACTAAACCTAAAGATTGCTCTGTTTAAAGAAGCCCATTTTTTTGAGTTGTTTGAGTTTTTTGGCAATGGAAAATATGCTGAGGCCAAAGATTTATACGAGAGTAGATTAAGGTCTCATTTACCAGAAGATCAGCAAGCATTTTGGGATGATAAAATTGAGTACTTTACAGGAACAGCCCAGCGTAAAAAAAGCTTCTATTACCGCGGAACTTCTGGCCAGTTTGCTTGGTTGTTTTCTAAATACCTAAACTCAAAACCAAAAGCAAAACAGTTATTAAACGAATTGCTGGCAGCCGAATCGCTCAACGAACAACAAGAAATCTACAAAGAGCTTGAACCTAAGTTGTTTAATAAGCTAGCACAGTGGCTAATTAATCGTCAAATAACCATGAATTTACTTGGCGTTCCTCAAGCCCAAAAAGAAATGATAACTGAACATTACGAAGGCGGAGTGTTTGAGTACGTTACCGACAGCTTAAATTACATTTTCACTCAACTTCCAATTTCAGATAACTACTTCTGGTATGTGTACATTAAAGGAAAGTACAGCAGAAATTGCTGTCCTGAATACCTAGTAGAAAAGAACTTCGCTGTGCTTAAAAAAAGAGTTTCACGAATTTCAACTCACACTACAAGCGTTTCTGATTTTCTTGAAAAAAAACCAGGAAACTACACTCATTTTGTGTTACTTGACCATCAAGATTGGTTAGCTGCTTATAACAAAGAGGAACTTGAACGAGAATGGAATCTGATATTACACAATTCCTCAAAAGGAGCAAAATACCTGCTCAGATCGGCGCATATAAACCCAGACTTTATACCACAATTTGTACTAGAGCAATGCACTGTTGAAACAGAATCAGTTGCTGAACACAAAACTGCGGATAGAGTTGGTACGTATGTTTCCACAATTGTACTTACTAGAAACTAGCGCTTTACATTCATTTTATTCTTTAATAAGGTTGAATTTATAAGCAGGTAAAACGAAACTGCTTTATTCGTAAAACCCTAAAGCATGGCAGATAAAAAAAGAGCCGTAGAGTTACTAGTTCTATCCGATATTCACCTCGGCACCTACGGTTGCAAAGCACAAGAGCTATTAAACTATTTAGATTCAATTGAACCCAAACATGTTGTTTTAAATGGTGATATTATAGATATCTGGCAGTTTTCGAAACGATATTGGCCTAAAAGCCACATGCAGGTAATTCGCAAAATTTTAAAATACGTAGCAAAAGGAATTCCCGTTGATTACGTTACTGGAAACCACGATGAAATGCTTCGGAAGTTTGTGGGTTTTGAAATGGGCAGTTTCAAAATTTCAAACAAGGTTATCCTAAACCTTAACGGAAACAAAACCTGGATTTTTCATGGTGATGTGTTTGATGTAACTATGCAGCACACCAAATGGCTTGCCCGCTTGGGAGCCGTAGGATATGACACTTTAATATTGATTAACTGCGTCGTAAATTGGGGTTTGGAAAAATTTGGCCGAGAGAAATATTCGTTTAGCAAAAAAGTAAAAAACAGCGTAAAAACTGCTGTAAAGTTCATAAACAACTTTGAGAAAATTGCGGCTGAAATAGGTATTCAAAATAAATATGCAACAGTATGTTGCGGACACATCCATCAACCAGAAAAACGAACCATTAAAAATGAAGAAGGAGAAATTCTTTACCTCAATTCTGGCGATTGGGTAGAAAACTGCACAGCCTTAGAATACAACAACCAACAATGGAGCATTTATACTCATGATGTGCAATTAAAGCACTCTAATGAAACCACAGAAGAAATGCTCAAAGTTTGTAAAAACAATCAAGAATTATTTAAAGAGTTGGTATCGGAGTTTGGGGTACTCCAGCGTGAAGAGCAACAAGCAAAAAGGGCATAAAAAGTTTATCTTGCATAAAAATTGGTGCCTTCCCTCTGATTTTCGCTTCGAAACTTTCGCGAAAAAGTGCAGTGTTAAACTTACATTACCCGATGCAAAAACTGAAGGAAGTGCACACTATTTTTCATGATACATCTAATCTGAAAACCAAGTAAATACAAGTTTCCTGCTAATTCAATAGCCTACTGGCAAACTGGCAATATTGATTCTACGAATGGTGATTTGAGTTTATGGACAATATCCTTAAACACTATACATTGAAGATATCTTCACTCAAACACATCAAATCCATTGTAGGTCTCAAAGTGCCAAATTTCTACCACTTCGGTTACGCTAACTTCATACGGCTCGTAGCTGCGATTGGTTGATACCAACAACAAAGACTTTCGATCTTCCAGCTTATTGTACACCAACTTAAACACTACTCCGTCATCTTTAGTAACCACAACGCATGGCGTACCATTCTTTATTTTGGTCCAATCCTCCAAAAACGATGCGGTAACCCAAGACCCTTGCGCAATAGGAGGCATAGAATCTCCGCTAATTTGAAAACAACGGTAGGTTTTGTTTCTACTCAAAAACGGCAGCTGAAACTTGGGCAAGCTTTCAATAAATTCGGGGTCGTTGTAGCCTAATGCATAACCTGCTTGCGCTTGTTGTTTTACCAACTCAATATTCTCTTTTCCCGATTTATCTGTGCTAGTAACCAGCAGCCTGAGCTTACTTCCGGTAATGTCTACTTCAAACCCCTGCTCTATTCTAGATAACTCAAACTCGCCCAGTTTACTTAGGTCATAGCGCATCATAGCATCTATAGATATCCCAAAGTAATCGGCAAGTTGAACCAACACCTTAAACGGGGGTTGCACACCTTTTTCATAGCCAATTAAACTGGTGCGCTTTATCTCTAGTTCTGTTGCTAATTGAGTTTGAGATAGCTTTTTACGCTTACGCAAAAAACTCAAGTTATCACCAAATTGTGTCGATATTGCTGTTTGTTGTTTTTTCATTTTTTGTTGTTTGAACTCCAGTATTTTGTTGTAGTTCCCGTCATTCCGTGAGATTAGTTGAATAGATTTTTCATAGAAAAATCTTAATGAAACTTCTGTACGGAATCTCCTTCTAATTAAAAAACCATCACATTAGTTATTTAGATTCCGTACAGAAGATTCGTTATGCGATTCTTTCAGAATCTCAACTCATCTAGTCTCACGGAATGACGCAAAAAAAGAAGTCATTACCATGTATTTCACCTCAAAGACATCCTTGTCTGTTAGACCAATCTTTTCAACAATCCGTCGAAACAAAAATAATAATGTCTAAATTATAGACGAAAATTTGACGATTATTTCGACATAATATTATGAAATCGATATTACACCTTGATTTAGACAGCTTTTTTGTCTCCTGCGAACGACTATTGGATAGTCGGTTAAATAATAAACCCGTACTTATTGGTGGTACATCAAACCGCGGTGTGGTTGCCTCTTGCAGTTACGAGGCGCGCTCCTTTGGTATTCATTCCGCCATGCCTATGCGTATGGCAAAACAACTCTGCCCAGAGGCCATTGTAATTAGAGGTAACAGCGGAACCTACAGTAAATACTCCGATGTTGTAACCGATATCATTAAAGAATCGAGCCCAACTTTCGAAAAATCTTCTATCGACGAATTTTATGTAGATACCACAGGAATGGATCGTTTTTTTGGTACTTACGTTTGGGCCAAAGAACTCCGCGAGCGCATCATAAAAGAAAGCGGGTTACCCATTTCTTTTGGATTATCTACCGGAAAAACCACGGCAAAAATTGGCACCAACGAAGCTAAACCCAACAATCATATTCAGGTGCCTTACGGACAAGAGAAAGCTTTTATGGCTCCACTTGCCATTCGAAAAATGCCCATGGTGGGCGAAAAAACCACACTCAAACTGCAACAAATGGGCATTCAGAAAATTAAAACCGTTCAGGATATGCCTTGCGAACTAATGGAGCGGGTGCTGGGTAAAAACGGAAAATCGCTTTGGAAAAAAGCACAGGGTATTGACAACTCACCCATAATTACCTACCACGAACGAAAGTCAATTTCGATAGAACGCACCTTTGAAAAGGACACTACCGATGTGGTTAAACTCAAAAGCATCATAACCGCAATGGCCGAAAACTTAGCTTATCAACTCCGAAACGGCAATAAGTTAACGGCATGTGTTACGCTTAAAATTCGCTATTCTGATTTTACAACCGTTACGCGACAAATGCACATCCCCTACACTTCTGTTGATCATAAACTGATTAATGTGGTAACCGAATTGTTTAAAGTGCTGTACTCGCGCCGAATGCTTATTCGGTTAATTGGAGTACGCTACAGTAAACTGGTGGGTGGCGGCTATCAGATAAACTTATTTGAAGACAGCAAAGAAATGGTGCGCCTATACCAGGCAATGGATAAAATGCGCAACCGATACGGACAAGATGCGGTAAAACGAGCTGTTGCAATGGGCTCTAGGGGGATTGGAAGAACAAATCCTTTTAATGGGCAACCCAATATTATTCCTGCACACAGAAGGGCTTAAAAGCAAATGCAAGCAATCAAAAATGGTAATTCAAAAAGTTATTCTCGATACAATTCCGAAACCGATATCTATCGGTATTCAGAATCACTCGAACGGACACTTTTTTCCTCAAATCAGTTCCCTAAATAAGAAGTCATGCTACTGAATTGCCACAGCTACTACAGTTTAAACTATGGATGCCTTTCGGTAGAGGATGTGTTGCAAACTGCCAAAAATTTAGGGCACCAAGAACTGGTAATTACCGACATAAACAATACGTCTGAAACGTTTCGGTTTTTGATGCTGGCAGAAGAATACGGCCTAAAAGTGCATATTGGTATTGACTTCAGAAATGGGGTAAACCAACAATACATTGGCATTGCCAAAAACAAAAGAGGCTTTTTTGAGCTCAACGAACACCTATCCTACTATCTAGAAAAACAAGAAAAAATAGCCTCCATTGCACCGCCGTTTCAGCATGCTTACATAATATATCCACTGGCTGTTGCGCCGCATCCCAATTACCTAAAATCGAACGAATTTATTGGCATAAGTCCTGCCGATTTAAAAAATACCACCAAACAAAAAGAGTGGAAACACTACCAAGAAAAACTGGTGGTTTTATGCACGGCATCTTTCCGGAACAAAAGAGATTACAACACCCATCGCCTCTTGCGCGCTATTGGAGAAAATATGCTCCTGAGCAAACTCCCTCCAATCAGACAAGGTAGTCCCGACAACCTCTACCGAAGCAAAGAAGAAATAGAAACGCTTTATCAGTACTTTCCTAAAATCTTAAAAAACACTAAGCAACTGCTCAAGTCCTGTAAGGTGCACTACAACTTTAAGCGCCCCAAAAACAAACTCTGCTTTACCGATACCAAAGAAGCCGACATAAAACTGCTTACCGATATTTGCGAGCAAGGATTACCTTATCGATACAAAACCGTAACCGATACCATTCTCAAACGACTAAAAACCGAGCTAGAACTGATTGAGCAATGTGGTTTTTGTGCCTACTTTCTCATCAATTGGGATTTGGTGCGCTACGCTCAAAAAAAAGGCTATTGCTATGTAGGCCGAGGTAGTGGCGCCAATAGTTTGGTTGCTTACTTGTTGCGGATTACCAACGTTGACCCCATTGATTTAGATTTATACTTCGAGCGATTTATAAACCCCTACCGCAATAGTCCGCCCGACTTTGACGTAGATTTTTCGTGGACGGACAGAGAGGGCATCACCAAGTATCTTTTTGATAAATACGGTTGGGATAAAGTGGCCTTGTTAGGTTCTTATCAAACGTTTCAGCGGAAGGCAGTAATACGCGAATTGGGTAAAGTTTTTGGCTTGCCCGATGACGAAATCAAAAACCTACAACGCACCAACCAATACGCTAGCGATACCTACGGGCAACTTGTTCAGAAATACAGCACTTACATAGCCGGCCTTCCGAGTCATTTGAGCATACACTCCAGCGGCATACTCATCTCCGAGGAGCCCATACACTACTACTCCTCTACTTTTTTACCGCCAAAAAACTTCCCCACCACCCACTTCGACATGCAAATAGCCGAAGACATTGGATTGTACAAATACGATATTCTGAGTCAGCGCGGGTTAGGCAAAATAAAAGACGCCCTATTGTACGTAAAGCAAAACCACAACGTAAGCATAGACATTGATAATATTGAAATGCTAAAAAGCGACCCTGCGGTAAAAAACCTCCTGCGTAAAGGCGATTTAACGGGCTGTTTTTATGTAGAATCGCCTGCCATGCGCATGCTGCTTGCCAAACTAAAAGCAGAAGATTATACTCGATTAGTAGCCGCCAGTTCCATCATCCGCCCTGGTGTTTCAAAAAGTGGTATGATGCGCGAATACATTGTGCGTTTTCAGGATGAAGAGCGCCGCAAAAAAGCACAAGAAGCTTTACCTGAACTCTACAAATTATTGGAAGAAACCTATGGGGTTATGGTGTACCAAGAAGACGTGATTAAAGTCGCGCATTTTTTTGCTGGATTAACCCTTGCCGAGGCCGATATTCTGCGTCGCGGCATGTCTTGGAAGTTTAGGGAACGTACCGAATTTGCACAGGTTGAGCAGCGCTTTTTTGATAATTGTTACCAAAAAGGCTACCCCGAAAAAACAATACAAGACATTTGGCATCAGATTGAGAGTTTTGCCAATTATGCCTTCTCAAAAGGGCACTCGGCCAGCTACGCAGTAGAGAGTTTTCAGGCGCTGTACCTGCACGCCTATTATCCGCTAGAATACCTCACCGCCACGCTCAACAACGGTGGAGGATTTTATTCGCTGGAATTTTATGCCCATACCGCCAAAATGAAAGGCGGAACCATTGCCCTGCCCTGCGTAAACAAGAGCGATTTAAAAGCCACGCTAAAAGGCAAAACCATTCACCTAGGTCTTGTATTTATTAATGGTGGATTTGAAACCGAAAACGTTTACCGCATTTTAAAATCTAGGCGAGATTATGGCCCATTTAAATCCTTCCGCGATTTTGTAAAACGTATTCCTGAGATAAGCTTAGAGCAAATAATTATTCTCATCCGCTTGGGCTGTTTTAGATGTTTTGAGTCCAACAAAAAAAAGCTGATGTGGGATGCACATTTCTTACTATCGAAGGCGCCCGAGGTAAAACAAAAAACCGATTTATTTCAACTAGAACCAAAAAGCTGGAGTTTGCCCGAACTCAATCATACTACAGTAGAAGATGCTTACGACGAAATGGAATTATTGGGATTTCCGGTAACAGTAAACCCATTTAGTTTGATAGCCGAGCAGCAGCAAATTCCCAAACTAGCCGCTGCCGAGTTGCCTAAACTCATTGGAAAAACGGTAGAAATTGCGGGCTATCGCGTTACTGTAAAATCGACCAAAACAAGCAACAACAAGGTTATGCAGTTCGGAACGTTTGTAGACCAACAAGGCGACTGGCTAGACACGGTTATCTTTCCTAACGTGTTTGAAAACAACAAAGTATCGGCGCCCGGTTGTTACAAAATAAAGGGCAAAGTGAGTGAAGAGTTTGGCCACATTACCGTTGACGTAGAAAAAATTGAACGCTTAGAAATGGTGAAATTGAGGGAGGGTTAGTCCAAGCTCGCCTGCACCATTCTTATCTGACCGTATGAGTATTTGCCTTTAAAAGCAGCATAGATTGCTGCGCTACCTTCTGTTGATTTTTTGATGGCTAATAATAAAACTTCAAGAGCTTTTGGCTCTATAAAATCTTCCACTTTGAGTTTTTTGGCTGCAATGCCTTTGGCTACATGACCTTCGATAGTGCTTTTTACTAAGCCGCGCTTTTTGGCTACTTCTTCTATGGATAGTCCGCTGTTTAGCAGCTTAAAGGTTTCGTTGTAAGTAGAACCTTTTTCAACTTTCTTGGGTTTTTCACCGTCAACAGGTAGCGGTTTTCTGCGTTTTTTACCGGTTTTGGTTTTTTGCAAATCAGGGTTCGTATTCGCACACTGTCGAGCAGCTTCTAAAACAGCTTTTCTTTTATCAATTCGTTTTTTACCGTAAGGCGATTCTTTTGGAATTTCTTGTTGGGTATGAATGCAATGTGCCAACATGGCGGCTTTTTCTATTTGAGCTATGGCTTTCATGACCAACTGATCCAGTTCTTCTATAAAACTACGATAAGCTTTTGTTTTAGCTAATTGCTCTACTTCAGCCAAATGCTCCAATACTTGCTTCTGCACATTGGTTAAAAAATCGAGATAATAGTCGCTGCCTTTTTCAAGGCGCTGCATCAACAGTTTTTGATCCCCTTCTTTTAATAGCCTAGATAGTTGCCCTCGGAATGTTCGTGTGGTGTTTTGCTGCGTTTCAAAATGTGATTTTATGGCAGGCAGAGCTAGACGCAAACTTTCTAAATCAAACTCTAAAGTTGATTTTTTGCTACGCTCTTGTTGACCTATTGCTTTTTCTATCGGTTCAAAGTTGAAGGCATTTAAGAGAACTCGTTCCAAGTACAGCTGCTGTTCTGTTGCTAAAGAATTGGACAATTCCCAAGAGCTATTCTGATCCGAAACAAAGCCTTTTACTTCTCTGTCCGTAAACAACACATTGCTAGATAAAAGAGAACGCAGAATGAGGCCATCCAAACTTCTTAGCCTACTCAGTGCCACATAAACCTGTCCAGCCGCAAATGCTTGACCAACATCAATAATTGCTTTATCGAAAGTTAGTCCTTGACTTTTATGAACCGTAACCGCCCAAGCCAACTTAATTGGGTATTGCTCAAAGGTGCCAATCACCTCTTCTTCGAGTTCCTTATTGGAAGGATTTACCGTGTATTTTTTATTCTCCCACTCGTGAAGATCAAGTGTAAATTCTTCTTTTTCTCCCTCAAAAACCACTTTGATTTCGTCTCTCGATAAAGAAGAAACTTCCGCCAATTTCCCGTTAAAGAATCGTTTTTCTGCACTCGTATCGTTTTTGATAAACATCACCTGAGCACCTACTTTTAAAGTCAGTTCTGCATCAACAGGAAAAATATGTTCAGGAAATTCTCGTGAAACTTTTGCTTTGTAGGTAAAGGCTTTTGTGGAAAGTTTATTCAGTTGATTTTGATTGATGGTATCCGCTTTTCGGTTATGCGTGGTAAGCGTAATGGCTCCTTTAATCTTATCAATTTCTGCTTCAGTTTTTACATACCAGTTTAGCGTTTCGATATCGGATTGGGTTGCAGCGTTGTTCCTTAAATTATTGAGCAAATCGATAAATTGCTGATCCTCTTGCCTAAAGATTTTAGTAAGCTCTATGTACGCTGCAGGTTCGTGCTTTAACGCGTGAGCCTCAAAAAAATGCATGCTTTTGTAATACTTACTCAGCACAATCCATTCGTTATCGTTAACTATTGGGGGCAACTGAAATAAATCGCCAATAAACAGCACTTGCACTCCACCAAAACTGCGCTGAAAATTTTGTTTTACGCTACGCATTCGATAATCTATGGCGTCTAGCAAATCGGCACGCAACATACTTACTTCATCAATTATCAATAAATCGGCAGCGCGCAGTACTTGCTTTCTAGTGCTGTTGAGCGGGTGTTTTCTGGCTAAGGTGTGCTGTGTAAAAAAACGAGTATCGCTACCTGCTTTTGCAAAGCTTCCGTCGGGTGATTTATCGGGTACAAAACTCCCGAATGGAAACAAAAACTGAGAGTGAATGGTAACACCACCAGCATTTAACGCTGCAATTCCGGTTGGAGCAACAATCACAAAATTCTTGTGGGTACGTTCAGCCAATTCTCTCAAAAACGTGGTTTTTCCCGTACCTGCTTTTCCAGTAAGAAATACGTGTCTAGTTGTGCTGTTTACGAACTTTTTGGTAAGTTCAATTAAGTCGTTTGGTTGTTGATGTTCTATTTCCATATTACTCTTTGGTTTGAGCAGATAAATGTAAAAAAGAAGGATGGCGTTGATTTAGTAATTCATCAAAATTTACCCACATTTTACACGAATAAACTACTAAGTTATTTTTTGATCAACCTCACTGGAGCGCCCGTTCTAGGGCAACATTTTTCAGTAATAAGCTCCCCCGGAGCTGCTTGTACACAAATCCGCGCTTTTTAAGACTAAGCTCTCCCGGAGCGCTTGCACACAAGCAGCGCTTTTCATGACTAAGCTCCCCCGGAGCTTAGTCACCATCAATCATTCTTCCTAGTCCTCCGAGAACAGAGCCTTCACCTTTATCACGTCCACCAACAGAAGGGGCATGTTTTAAAATCCTGTCTGCCATACGAGAAAAAGGCAAGCTCTGCAAGTACACCGTTCCTTGGCCCCTAAGGGTTGCTAGAAATAAACCTTCTCCACCAAAAAACATAGATTTTAGTCCACCCGCGCGTTGAATATCGTAATCAATTCCTTCAGAAAAAGCGACAATACAACCTGTATCTACCTTTATGGTTTCTCCTTTTAGCTCCTTTTTTACCACCGTACCGCCAGCGTGTAAAAATGCTTTTCCATCACCTTTTAACTTTTGAAGGATAAATCCTTCTCCTCCAAAGAATCCAGCACCGAGTTTTCTGTTAAAAGTGATACTAACTTCTGTACCTAGAGCTGCGCACAAAAAAGCATCCTTTTGGCAAATAATTCCCCCGCCAACATCAGGCAAATTAAGTGGGACAATTTTCCCAGGGTAAGGAGCGGCAAAAGCAACTTTTCGTTTACCTCCAATGCGATTGGTAAAATGCGTCATAAAAATAGATTCACCCGTAAATGCACGAGCGCCAGCTGAAACCAGTTTACCAAAAAATCCTTGATCGGGTTGTGAACCGTCACCTAATTTTGCTTCGAATTCGATGCCATCTTCCATCCAATTCATAGCCCCTGCTTCAGCAATTACGGTTTCATTTCCATCTAATTCAACCTCCACAGTTTGCATATCGTCTCCGTGAATTTGATAATCTACTTCGTGACTTTTCATTCTTATAGTTTTAGGATACTAAGGTAATTGCGATACTTCAATTTCAAAAGTTAAACCGTTGGAAAAATCATCACTAATTCTAGGTTCTATATTTGCTAAAGTGGAAACTATACTTGATAATAAATTCGGGTTGCTAATATTGATAATTCTTTTGGGAAACAGCTATCTAGCTTTCATAAAAACAAAATCTCAAGATTACTCTTCGGCTCTACTGTATATCCTCACATTAGGGCTGGCACTTAGGTTATTTACTGCAACTGATCCTTTTTTGCACGAGTGGGATGAACGCTACCATGCTTTGGTTGCAAAAAACACGGTAGACAACCCTTTAAAACCAACCCTTTATAAAACACCCCTATTGGAATACGATTATAAAAGTTGGGTAGGTAACCATGTTTGGCTGCATAAACAACCGTTTCCGATTTGGATAATGGCATGCTCAATATCAATTTTCGGTAACAATATATGGGGTCTGCGTTTACCAAGTGTACTTCTTTCTGTATTAGCAATATGGTTGACATTTTTAATAGGAAAGCAATTGATCAGCAAGAAGGTAGGAATAGTTGCTGCTTATTTGCATGCCATTAATGGGTTAATAATTGAAATTACCGGTGGTCGAATTGCTACTGATCATGTGGATTTGTTCTTTGTAGTTTTAGTTGAATTTGGCGTGTTTTTTACGGTTCTAGAGTTTAAAAACTACCGCAAACTAAAACCTGTTTGGATAGGCGCATTTATGGGATTTGCGATACTAACAAAATGGCTACCTGCTTTATTAATAATGGGTATTTACTTTGTATTTCAACGGAACAAACTCACCAAAACGCAACTCGCAAAGGACATTTTATTGCTCGGAACAACAGCATTTATAATTGCTTTTCCATGGCAGTATTACACTAGCACTTCATTTCCGCTAGAAAGCGTATGGGAAAAGCATTTTAATTGGCTTCATATAACTCAGGTATTGGATGAGCAAGGCGGACCTTGGTATTATTTTATTGGAAAATTACGCATTAATTATGGCGAGATAGTGTACCTACCCCTAATGTGGTACATTCTCAAAAAACAGAATTGGATACAACCCAAAGGTCAACTTTTATTAATGTGGTTGTTGGTTCCAATTATTTTCTTTTCCATTCCTAAAACCAAAATGCAAGCCTACACTTTGTTTATGGCTCCTGCTCTATTTATTATTTGTGGCGTTTTTATACAAATGCTAGTTCAAAAAAGAACTGAGTTTATTGGAGGACGAAAGCACATAGCAACAACGTTATTACTTCTATTATTTATCCTCCCAATTCGGTACTGTATAGAACGATTAAAACCTTTCGAAGAGAAAAATAGATCCATACCAGAATACATGATCCGATTAGATGAATTGAAACCACAGCTAAGTAAAAACACCGTGATAGAATGTTGCAGCAACCCTATAGAAGTGATGTTTTTCTGTGATGCAATTGCTTACCATAAAGCACTAAGCCCAGAAGAGCGGCAACTGGTTTTAGATAGAGGTTTTCAGTTGATTAAGTTCTAAAAACAATAAACAAAAAAGCCTTTCCGAGTTAACGAAAAGGCTTTTGAGCTTGTACTTTTTTATAATCTAGTTATTTCCTAAAATAAGCGGCATTCCATCTTTTCCAGAACCAACAACTACCACTTTTGAGTTAGGGGATTTAGAAAGTTCTAAAGTTGCTTCAATACCTTTTTCTTTTAGAATTTTATCGGTTAAAGACTTGCTAATAATATCGTTTGCTTTTGCTTTACCTTCTGCTTCTATTCGCTGACGCTCTGCTTCTTTTTTAGCTTTGGTAAGCTTAAACTCATATTCTAAAGATGCTTGCTCCTGCTTAAGCTTGTTCTCTATTGCAGTTTTGATCGTAGGAGGCAAAGTAATATCTCTTACCAATATTTCGTTTAACTGAATGTATTCATCACTTAAAATTTTACTAGACTCCTCAAATATTTCGGTTTGAATTGCATCTCTTTTAGATGAGTATATCTCCTCTGGAGTATATCTTCCAATTACACTTCTGGTAGCAGAACGAATTGATGGCTTTACCACGCGATTTAAATAATCCTCACCTTTTTCTTGATGTAGCTTTGGTAAGTCACCGTAAACAGGTTGATACCAAGCCGTTTGCTCTACTGTAATTTCCAGTCCATTTGAAGATAGTACAGACATTTTTTCAGTCATTTCTTGCTGACGCACTTCGTAAACAATCATTCTATTCCATGGAGCAATAAAATTTAACCCTTCCCCGTAAACCATATCAGTTTGAGTACCACCAATGTATTTGTAAAGTACTCCAGCTCTACCCGAGTCGATAGTTACCGTGATTCTACTCCATAAAATCATTACAATTAATATCCCACCCACAATAAATGCTACGGGACCAATTTTCTTAAAATTAAATTCTGTGTTTTCTTGATAAAATTCAGCCATGTTATTTTTTTATTTCTGTTGACGTTTGTTTTAAATCACCCATAAAAGCCTTACCATTTAATACTGCCGTATATTGATACATTTCAGCTTCAATAGCAGTGATAGATACTTTTAGTGTATCAAATTCATTCAGCAAAGTTTTGTCTGGGTTATTACTTTCTTTTAGCACTAAATGATACTCACATTCGTTTAACCAAAAAACAGAATAAACGTCCTTAAAACCTCTCTTTTCACTTATTTCAACTTGCTCCATTTCACTACGCGAAATTTTAATATCCGAAATTGTTGAATCTGGAGCTTCAAACTGCCCGACTTTAAAATCGGAACAAGTTTTTTTCTGACAACTTGTAGTAGTTGAAACCACCACAAAACCGAGAAATAAAAGAAGATTAAGGTTTTTGAGCATCACTTTTTTGCTTTCCGCTCAAAGGTATATTAAATCCGAGTGCTCCATAAAACTCTACCCACCCAAAATGCTGTTTTGCTTGGGCAGTTTTTTCATTATTTACCAAAATTTTAGGCATCCAAACATATCCAGTTTTTCCAGCGGCCTCCAAGTAAAAATATTTAAAGAAAGAAAACCTAGCACCTAACTTTACGCTAGGACCACCACCAGCAATGTGAAATTTATTATCCACCCCCTCATTTAACACCATAACAAAGGTTTTAGGAACGACAAGACCTCCTCCTGCATTAGCCAAGGCTTCAATGGCAATCTTTTTATCTTTTGATTGGTAAACTTTAAAATTATACTCTAACTCAATACAAGTATAGTTTAAACCATCACTGTGATGAAACCAAACAAATCGCCACGGTACAAGGTGAGTCGTATTATCGTATTCTCCAGCATACTTTTCACTGGCAGATTCACTTACGCTACCCTCTATTTGGAGATATTGATTTTCACGCATGTAGTACTTTAAGTGGTCCATTCCAATAGAAACACTCCACTTTTCTTTAAAGTACCAACCCAATCTGTAATTATACTGTGGCTTAGAAATATTCGAGAACTTTGCATAATCCTCAAATGAAAATGGAGTCGGTTTATCCTTAGCGCGCACATCCTTAAAAGTTAAATCATATCCTTCGCCCGAAATATGAAAATCGCTCTTGGTGTATGCTGCTCGGTTATATCCCCAATAAAAAAACAGATCGTTCTTATTATGAACAGTCCCCTTCTCCTGCCCAAAGCTGAAAATAGAAAGAGCTACTAATATGCCTGAAATGATAAACCGCATAGCGGGTTCAACCTTAATAAGCTTTTGCGAATAGAACTTTTTGCTTAGACGGTTTACCTGAGTATATACAAGTTCCCTCTTTATCGTCACCATCCAACGGAATGCAGCGTATGGTAGCTTTTGTTTCTTGCTTTATGTGGTCTTCTGTTTCTGGTGTACCATCCCAATGGGCTAGAATAAAACCACCCTTACTTTTAAGTACTTCTTTAAACTCATTGTAATCAGATACTTCCGTAGTATTTTCCGATTGATGCGTTTGCGCTTTATTGTAAAGGTTTTCTTGAATTTCTTCCATTAATTTGGCAACGTGTTCAACCACATTATCAATTGAAATCACCTCTTTTTCTAGCGTATCTCTTCTGGCAACTTCAACTGTTCCGTTTTCAATGTCTTTTGGACCCATGGCTAAACGTACAGGTACTCCTTTAAACTCGTATTCGTTGAATTTCCAACCGGGTTTGTGTGTATCTCTATCGTCATATTTAACCGAAATACCTTTTGCCTCTAGCGCTTTTTTGATTGGAGCAACTTTTTCGGTTACCTGCTCCAATTGCTCTTCCTTTCTGTAAATTGGAATTATAGCAACTTGTATCGGAGCTAGTTTTGGAGGAAGAACAAGTCCGTTGTCATCCGAATGGGTCATGATTAAACCACCCATTAGTCGAGTTGAAACACCCCAACTGGTTGCCCAAACAAACTCTTCTTTACCCTCTTTAGAAGCATACTTAACGTCGAAGGCTTTTGCGAAGTTTTGACCCAAAAAGTGAGATGTTCCAGCTTGTAATGCTTTTCCATCTTGCATAAGAGCTTCAATACAATAGGTTTCTATAGCTCCGGCAAAACGTTCACTTTCGGTTTTTACGCCCTGAACTACAGGCATAGCCATGTGTTGCTCTGCAAATTCAGCATACACTCTAAGCATTTGCTCCGCTTCTTCAATTGCTTCTTTTTCGGTTGCATGAGCCGTATGACCCTCTTGCCATAAAAACTCAGCGGTTCTTAAAAACAAACGGGTTCGCATTTCCCAGCGCACCACGTTAGCCCATTGATTGATTAAAAGCGGTAAATCTCGGTAGGACTGAATCCACTTCTTATAAGTACTCCAAATAATGGTTTCTGATGTTGGTCGAACGATTAATTCCTCTTCCAGTTTAGCATCTGGGTCAACAATGACTCCCGAGCCTTCAGGGTCATTTTTTAAGCGGTAGTGAGTTACTACTGCGCACTCTTTTGCAAAACCTTCTACATGGCTAGCTTCTTTGCTCAAATAAGACTTTGGAATAAACAATGGGAAATAAGCGTTGCTATGTCCTGTAGCTTTGAACATTCTGTCCAATTCCGATTGCATTTTTTCCCAAATAGCAAAACCATATGGCTTAATAACCATAGAGCCTCGAACATCTGAATTTTCGGCCAAATCTGCCTTAACGACCAGTTCGTTATACCACTTTGAGTAATCTTCTTTTCTTGAGGTAAATCCCTTTGCCATGAAGCTAAATTTTAGCGTGCAAAATTACGCTTTGCACTAGGTTAGGTGAAATTTCTATTACTTGTTTTCAGAAACGATTAAGAATGGATATCCTAAGTGTAACTTACGCTGAACTAACAAAAGACACCAAGTAAAACGACGTCTACTTTCTTCCTAAATCGTACAACATTTTTCCATGGTCGATAACTGCAGCAGCAAAAGTTGGCTTTTGGAAATAGGGTAAATTAAATTCCTTAACTACATCCTGTACAATAGGAGATAATTTCTTGTAATGAACGTGGCAAATATTTGGAAATAAGTGGTGTTCAATTTGGAAATTCAACCCACCAACATACCATGAAAACAATTTGCTTTTCATCGCAAAGTTTTGCGTAGTCAAAATCTGATGAGCTGCCCAACTGTTTTTGATGGTGTTATCTTCTTCAATATGTGGAAATACAGTTCTTGTAGTAACGG
>CBFICO010000013.1:0-241 GCA_965661115.1 Salibacteraceae bacterium | reverse complement strand
TAACGTGAGCAGGCTGAAAAACTGCAGAGAGTGTGAGCCCAGCAAAGAAATGTTTACATGCGTAACCCAATAAGATTAATCCTATGGAATACTCCGTAAAAAGTATTGGAGCTCCAATGTAAATAAGGTAGTAGCTTATTTTCCACGCAAACAACCTGACTAATTCTTTACGGTAGGCCTTTCCTCTACCATCATAAAAACCTTCTTTTTTAAATCTAAATAACTGCTTAAAATCTTTAGA
>CBFICO010000012.1:24746-37874 GCA_965661115.1 Salibacteraceae bacterium | reverse complement strand
TGAAAGTCAAGATGTTAAATTGCCGTTTATTCCTGAATACGCTACTAACAATGCTCACATGTTTTATTTATTATGTGCCTCCACAGAACAGCGAAGTGAGTTGATACAATTCCTAAAAGGGAAAAATATCCATGCTGTATTTCATTACTTGAGTTTACATAAGAGTGAGTTCCATTTGAAGAATAACGAGCTAATCAATCTTCCTGCTACAGACTATTTTTCGGATAGATTAGTCAGACTACCATTTTATGTTGATTTAGAGCCGGAATCTCAACACAAGATTATTGAAGGAATTAAGGAATTCTTTAATATCAATTAGATATTTATTCTTGCTTTGCAGGGGAGAATATTGATTACTTGAAAACACGTCCTACAGTACTTTTTTTATACACCGAAATTGCCGAGTATTTCTTGTCGGCTTGCGAACAGCTTGCTGAAACGTGTGATGTAGTGGTGGTGCGCTGGCCCGTGAATAATGAAGCACCCTTCCTATTTCAAGAAGACAGCAAGGTGGTTTTATTGGATAGAAATAAGCTGCAAGGAAATTCACTGTTACAAAAAATAAAAAGCATAAAGCCCGATGTGATCTTTTGCTCGGGTTGGTTGGATAAAGGTTATTTGGTTGTTGTAAAAAGTTATGCTGGTAAAATCCCGACAGTTATAAGTCTTGATAATCATTGGAAAGGATCTTTAAAACAACGCGTGACCTCTGTAGGTGCGCGATTCAGTTTTTTAAAAAACTTTGATTATGCATGGGTTCCAGGCGAAGAGCAATTTAAATACGCTCTGAAATTAGGGTTTAAAGAACAAGATATTTTTACAGGATATTATACCGCTAACCTGTCTCGATACAATCAAGTATTTGCGGGTCAATTGTCCAACAAAAAAGTAAACTATCCAAAGCAATTTCTGTACTTGGGTCGCTACGTCGAGCACAAAGGGATTTTTGATTTGTGGGAGGCGTATGCTAAGTACAGACAAAAAGGAGGTCAATGGAATTTATTGTGTGCAGGAACTGGCGATCAATGGGAAAATCGCAAACTGATAGAGGGATTAGAACACATTGGTTTTGTGCAACCGGATCATATTCCTGAATTATTAGAAAAGACAGGTTGTTACATCTTACCGAGTCATTTTGAACCATGGGGGGTAAGTGTGCACGAAATGGCTGCCGCGGGTATGCCCTTGTTGTTATCGAGCGAAGTAGGATCAAAAAGCCAGTTTTTAAAACACGCTGAAAATGGTTATTTGTTCCAATCGCGTTCGGTACAAGAAATAGAAAATTGTCTGTTTCAGATTGAGAAAAAAGAGGACGCAGAACTGGTAAAAATGACACAGCTTAGTCATGAATTGGGCAACACCATTACCACAGAACAATGGGTGAATACCGTTTTAACAATTTTGAATAAAAGCTGATGTGCGGCATAGCAGGAATAATTGGATTAGAGGGAGTTGACGATAAAAGTGCTTTAGCTGATCGGCTCCAGCGAGCCATGCATCACCGTGGACCAGATGCCAATGGCGCTTACATGGATGAAAACGTTATTCTTTCCCACACTCGACTTTCGATTCTCGATTTGGATGAGCGTTCAAATCAACCTTTTACGGGTAATCAGGACAGGTTTGTATTGGTTTTTAATGGCGAATTGTATAATTATAAATCGGTCAAAGAGCAACTAAACGATTACGATTTTCAAACCACCTCCGATACCGAAGTCTTGCATGCTGCGTGGTTAAAATGGGGTGTTCAATGTGTACATCACTTCAACGGTATGTTCGCTTTTGCCATTTGGGATAAGCAAGAAAAAGAGCTTTTTATTGTACGAGATAGAATGGGTATTAAACCAGTCTATTTCTACAGGGGCGATAAACATATGGTGTTTGGTAGTGAAATTAGAACCTTATTGAGCTCCGATTTGGTTCCGAGAAAACTGGCTGAGGAAAATTTGCCTGAATACCTTAAGTATCAAACCGTTCATTCACCGAGAACCATGGTGAAAAATGTTTTTTTAATTCCCTCAGGAAGCTATCTGAAGATTAGTGATGCTCAAGTAATCGAACACAGCTACTGGAAACCAGAAGAACAGGTGGAAGAGCGTAAGGTTGACGAAATTTCTTCAAAAAATCAAACCAAAGAATTACTTACTCAAGCAGTCGAAAAACGCTTGGTAAGTGATGTGAAAGTTGGAGCATTTCTAAGCGGTGGAATTGATTCCTCTTTGTTGGTCGGAATCATTGCCAAAGAGTTAAACAAAAGTATCGATACGTTTTCCATCACTTTTGAAGAAGAGGAGTTTTCAGAGGCGAAATACAGTCGATTAATTACCAAACAGTTTAAATCAAATCATCACGAAATTGAATTATCGGCTGATCATTTTAAAGATAAAATTCCCAATGCTCTTCTAGCAATGGATCACCCAAGTGGTGATGGGCCAAATTCTTACGTGGTTTCAGAAGCAGTTAAAAAAGAAGGGATTACCGTTGCTTTATCGGGGTTAGGTGGAGATGAATTGTTTGCAGGTTATCCATTCTTTAAACAACACCTAGCTTTACAGCAAAAGAAATACTTGCTGAGCTATCCGCCTTTTATCCGAAATGGCATTGGCGAGCTAATGAAATGGTTGAAGCCGGGAATTCAAGGACAAAAAATTGCTGAAACTCTTGCGCTCCCGTATTTCGATTTGGCTTATTCCTACCCAATTAATCGCAGAGTATTACCTCAAAACTGGATAGATGATTTGCTCAACACCAACGTAAAAAACGATGTTTTGAGTGAAGAAATAAACTATAGATTTCAATATGGAAGTTACGCCAGTAGGTTACCAGAACTAAGCAAAGTATCACTAGTAGAATTGTCCACCTACATGCAAAATGTTTTGCTTAGAGACAGCGATCAAATGAGTATGGCGCATGCTCTAGAAATTCGGGTTCCATTTTTAGACCACGAATTGGTATCATACGCCTTAAGTGTTTCGGATAAACTTAAAAACCCTGTTTATCCAAAGTCTTTTTTAGTAGAGAGTTTTAAAGGGTTGTTGCCCGATGAAATTGTGCATCGTGAAAAAATGGGTTTTGTTTTTCCATGGGAACAATGGTTGCGGAAAGATTTAAATCCGCTGTTAGAGGATGGTTTTTCTTTTTTATCGGAAACCCCATATTTTAGTTCTGACGCTTTAGTTGAATTAAAAAAAGCATTCCAAGTCAACAAGAACGGAATCAATTGGAGTAGAGTATGGCCGCTGGTAACTTTGGCATCTTGGATGAAGAACAATGACATCAAGTAAAAGAAACCTGTTGATTTTAACCGATTGGTACTTACCTGCGGTAAAGGCGGGTGGTCCAGTTCGAAGTGTATCGGCTATCGTTGATGCCTTAAAAAATGATATCGACATTTCGGTGCTTACTTCAGATCGGGATTTTGGAGATGAAACTGCGTTTGCAGACATTCAGCCTGACGTTTGGTTGCAAAGTGACGGCTATCGCATTCAATATATATCACCTGCACACCTAAAAAGTACCATTCAATCCGAAGTAAACGCAGGTTACGATAAAATTTATTTGAACAGTCTTTTTTCAAAGTTCTTCACCATAAATGCGCTGAGGGCAATTAAACAAGCGGATAAGAAAAAAGTGGTTATTGCACCTAGAGGCATGCTCGCCGAAGGTGCTTTGGGTTTAAAATCCTTTAAGAAGAAAACGTTTTTACGTTTGGCAAAGACTATTGGACTCTATAAATCGGTTAGTTGGCATGCGTCAACTGAGTTAGAAACTGAAGAAATCACAAGGGAATTTTCAAAAGCAAAAGTGGTGGCGATTGAAAATTTAATAGCCTGTAAACCAACAGAATTTCATTCAAAAGATAAAATTGCAGGTGAATTAAAACTTGTTTTTGTTTCAAGGATTTCGCCAAAGAAAAATCTGCTGTTTTTATTGCAGGTATTAAATAAGGTGGAGAATAAAAATATATGCCTAGATATTTACGGACCAAAAGAAGATGAAGCATATTGGTCTACATGTAATGAATTTATAGGTGCTATGCCTAATGTAACTTACCAAGGTATATTACAGCCAAATGAACTTCAAAAAGTATTGAAAGACTATGATTTATTTGTGCTACCTACTTTAAATGAGAATTTTGGTCATATCATTTTAGAATCTTTATCGAGCTCTATTCCGGTATTGTTATCTAAAAATACACCGTGGCTAGATCTGAAAGAAATGCACATTGGAGCGGATTTAGAATTAGATATTGATGAGTGGGTAAATCAGCTCAATGCGTTTACATATATGGATTCGAAGCTTTTTGAGTCCTATCGAAAATCAGCTTGGAAATTTGCCAACAAAAAAATGCAACAAGACGATTTAATGAATCAATACCTGCAATTAATTGGTTGATTGTACTTTTAGCGCATGATAAAAACGGATTTATCCAAATTTGAGAACAAGTGGTACAAACCAGGAGGAGCATTAAAAAGACTGCTCTGGTATTTTGTAAATATCTTGTTTTTTCAAAACCCCTTTTTTCCTTTTGTGAATGTGAAAGTCTTTTTGTTAAGACTATTTGGTGCCAAAGTAGGAAAGGGTGTTGTGCTTAAACCCAGAGTAAATATCAAATACCCGTGGTTTTTGGAGGTAGGTAATTTTGTTTGGATAGGAGAAGATGTATGGATAGACAATTTGGATCAAGTGATAATTGGAGATAACTGTTGTATCTCTCAAGGGGCTTTAATTCTAAGTGGAAATCACAATTACAAGAAGTCTTCTTTTGATTTGATTGTGAAACCCATAGTGTTAGAAGAGGGGGTGTGGATTGGCGCAAGGTCTATTGTTACAAAAGGTGTAAAATGTAAATCGCATGCATTGTTGAGCGTGGGTTCAGTGGCATCAAATAATTTGGAAGCCTATACCATTTACAAAGGAAATCCTGCGGATGCCATAAAAGAAAGAGTTATTAAGGAATGAAAATTTCAATTGTAACGGTTGCTTATAACGCTTCAAAAACCATAGAGCAAACCATTCAATCTTTACTGGGTCAGACTTATTCCAATATTGAATACATTGTTATTGATGGTGGTTCGTCTGACGGTACACAAGAAATCATTGAAAAGTATTCCGATAAGATTGCTTACTATTCTTCAGAAAAGGATGGTGGAATTTATTTTGGAATGAACAAAGGAGTTGAAAAATGCAGCGGAGAATATATTGGCTTGTTAAACGCTGATGATGTTTATTATGACTCCGAAGTAATTGAATCCGTAGTCAAGAAACTATTGGAGTCGAAAACGGATGCGCTATACGGTGATTTATTGTATGTGGATGCAACAGATTTATCGAAAGTTGTTAGACGCTGGATTTCAGGAAAATACGACAGAAGAAATTTTCTAAAAGGTTGGATGCCGCCGCACCCCACTTTTTTTATCAAAAAATCGGCGTACGAAAAATTTGGAACGTTCAATACTCAATTCAAGTTTGCCGCCGATTACGAGTTAATGCTGCGCATGTTGTTTAAACACAAACTGTCTGCTGTTTATTTGAATCAAACACTTATTAAAATGCGGGTAGGCGGTGTAAGTAATAGTAGTGTAAAGAATCGCCTTAAAGCGAATCAAGAAGATAGAGAGGCTTGGAGAATAAATGGAATTCAACCAAATTGGTACACTGTATTTATGAAACCCCTTTCTAAGATTCGACAATACATTTTAAATAAATTTTTCTGGAAATAAAGGAATACTAGAACTTAGCCCTAGATCTTCTTTGCTTGTACTTTCTTCTTGAAAAATCGTACTTACTGCGCTTAAAGGAACGTCTTTTACCTCTGATAGAATAACTGTAAGTTACACCAGTAAACGCATACCAGTCTGCATTATCAGAGTTTCCTCTTGGGGCAACTCCACCTTCAGGAGAATTTAAGTTTGTTGTATAGCTAAAGTTTTGAGAACCAACAAATTTTGGATCACCTGTACCTTCTAATTCAATACTTCTATCTTGGAGTGCAAGTGCAGTTGGGTCAGTAAACGTAGAATAGTGTTGGTAGCGAGTACTTACATCATCAATATAATCTGTAAATGTTTTTCTTAATCCAAAATCGAAACCTATTAGATGTTTTTTGTTTACTCTAAAGTGGAAACCCATACCTATGGGAACTACTGGCTGAATTCTACTGTAGTTAACACCTTCTGTTTGTAAAGGTTGAAGGGCTACCCAACTTCCGTTGTATTCCGCTTTTGGATTGTTGTAGAAAACACCAGCTCCTGCAAAAGCAAAAGCATTGAAATCAATGCGGTAGGTATATTTACGGCCAACATCACGAATGATTAAAAAATGCCATTCACCTCTGGCATTCAATTCCATTATGTCATTCTTAAAACTTAGGTTTCTAGAATATTTGACATTACTTTCTTGGTTTTTGTCATTACCTCTAACTTGGCCGTAGTTAAAACCACCTCTTACTGCAAAACTTGGAGAGAAAAAATAGCGATACCCAAAACCAACACTGTGCCGCATTTGGTTCAGATCAATACCCAACGAACTTGGTCCATCTAGATCCCCAAGAAAAAGTGCGGTTCCAAGTTTACCACCAAAATCTGTAGAGTATTGTCCTTTCGACTCATGTAAACCGACAAACATCAGCAGTGCAATTAGACAAAATTTTGATATAGCTTTAATAATCATCCTGTAAAATCGGTTCCCTGCAAAAGTAACATTTCTATACAATCCTCTGAAGTATTCTAAAATTCCTTTTGAATTTATAAAAAATGCAATATCCTGAGGGTTAAGAGGTTATTACATCTTTAAATAAAAACTTTTATTGGCTACATTCGCAACGTAATGCAAGGCTGGTTTAAGCACATATTTTTTCTCTTACTATTTGGTATTTTTTCTGGTGTAGGAAAAGCACAGGTAAGCGCTCCATCGCTCAGATGTATTTCTGTTGATGGCTCTGAAATTACTCTAGACTGGGTAGTATCAAATGATGCAGGAGGACAATTTACGCGCTACGAAATTATGCTGTCGGTTGGAGGCGCTCCTTACGTCAACGTTGCAAACCTAAATAACAGACTGCAAAACACCTTTACGCACACCAACGCAAATTTTGGCGTAGCCACAACAGATTATAAGTACTACATCATTGCACAATACAACGATGGGTCGGTAAAGTACACTAGTAGCAGTGATACACTATCTCCAATTGTTCCTAATTTAACAGTTAATGTAAATGTTTCTGGTCAACTTAGGTGGAACCCAATTCACACCCCTAAACTGGCTTCTTCCAACAATAAATACGAGGTAGATAGACGCTTTAACTCAACTCCACCTAATTGGAGCACTGGAATTGCTAATCCAGATGTCGATACAGAGCAGTTTAATGACCAAGTGGCTAGATGTAATGATGAGGTTTTTTACAAAATACGCTTAGGTGATGCAAGCGGATGCGAAAGTGTATCGGCAGAAGTCAGTTCGCCACTTGTTAAGGTAAGTGGGCCTGCTCCTATGACCTTTCGTTCCATATCGGTAAACAAAGATTTTGGCTATACAGAGTTATTTTGGAATACTCATCCTGAACCTGAAACTGTCGGTTATTTGATTTTTTACGTTGATGCCAACGGAAATGAAAGAATAATAGATACGGTTAGTAGTAATACGCT
Organism: Salibacteraceae bacterium; assembly: GCA_965661115.1. Classification (GTDB taxonomy): domain Bacteria; phylum Bacteroidota; class Bacteroidia; order Flavobacteriales_G; family Salibacteraceae; genus UBA6770. Next base: position 30,228 of record CBFICO010000012.1, on the reverse strand, counting down.
TACCTATAAAGACTTAAATGCCAATAGACCAGCAATTCTCGCGTCGCAATGTTATAGAATAGCCGCAATCGATTCTTGTGGGTTAACTCAAGGTGCAGTAAGTACACATTGTACAATGTATCTTACCCGAACTTTTGACCCCTGCGAGGGTGAAGTATCACTCACTTGGACGCCATACGAAGGTTGGGCTAATGGGGTAAGTAAGTACGAAGTGTATATGTCTGAAAACAACGGGCCCTTTATCATGAAAGGTGAAATACAAGGTTCGGATACATCTTATATGATTGGAAATATTAGTGCAATAAACAGTTACGCTTTTTATGTGGTTGCAACAGATGGATCTGGTAGCGAAATATCAAACTCTAATTTATTGGGTACTAAATTTCAGTTTGCCGATAAGCCTAGCTTTATCCGATTAAGATCTGCTAGTATAGTAAGTGCAGACTCCATTGAAGTTAGAATGCTGGCCGATAGAAAAGCCCCTTTCAAAAGAATAGAATTGTACCGTTCGCATAGCGAGGAAGGACCATTCAAACACATTAGGAATTACATTCCACCTAATGCTGTTGACTCCTATCTAGTTGTACATGACACTCAATTATTGGAAGGACAATTACAGGCGTTTTATTATGCAATTATTGTAGATGAATGCGATAAACCGATAGTTAAAAGTGGTGTTGTTCGCACAATTTTCTTGGAGGCGCGTGGCGATAAATACAGTTTTGAGACAGATTTAGATTGGAGTAATGCATTATTTACCGACACTTCTAGAGAACTACAACCTGTTTATTTTGCCTATTACGGTACCAATGGTGCATTAAACGATGATTTCATTCTCTCAACAAAAGAAGTGACTGCTTACAAACATCAATTTGAAGCCGACGCCATTAGTAGCGATGAATTTTGTTATCAAGTTAAATTGGTCCAGCAGCCCACGTTAACATACGGACGGCCCGATACCAGTTACTCCAATATGGAGTGTTTTAGTTTTGAACCGGAGTTTGAAATTCCAACAGCATTTACCCCAAATACCGATGGACTCAATGAAATTTGGAAACCTGAGATTATTTATGGGGAAGCTGGTACAAGCTACCAGTTGGATGTTTATGATCAGTGGGGGAAAATAATTTTCCAGAGTAGCGATCCAAATGCAGGTTGGGATGGCCAAATTGATGGAAGACAAGCACCAGTAGGATCCTACATTTATAAGTTAAAAGTGATTACTTTTAGAGGCTCCGCCATAAACAGTCAAGGATACTTCTCTCTTATCCGATAGAAACCAATTTTGTTGGTCTTATTAAATTGCTTTAACAACCCCAACCCCTATATTATATATACTTTTGTGAAATTTTAAAATCGGGTAAAACGCACTACAATGGCAGCAGACAAAATTCTATTTGAGGGACTTACTTACGACGATGTTTTATTAATTCCAGCATACTCCGAAGTGCTGCCAAGAGATGTAAATATCTCTACAAAATTTTCCAGAAACATCGATTTAAATCTACCCATTGTGTCGGCTGCGATGGATACCGTTTCAGAATCGGCTTTGGCAATTGCATTGGCGCAAGAAGGAGGGATTTCAGTTTTGCACAAAAACATGAGTATTGAGGCTCAAGCCAATCAGGTTCGTAAAGTAAAACGGTACGAGTCAGGTATGATTCAAGATCCGGTTACTTTAGGAGAAAATGCTGTTTTAGGCGATGCTCTAGGACTTATGAAAGAGCATTCTATTGGTGGAATTCCAATTATTGATGGAAACGGAAAGTTGTCTGGAATAATAACCAACCGTGATTTACGATTTGAAAAAGATTTAAATAAGCCGGTCCGTTCAATAATGACCAGTGAAAATATTGTTACCGCTAAAGAAGGAACAACTTTAGAACAAGCGGAAAGAATTCTACAAGAGCATAAAATAGAGAAACTACCAGTTGTCGATAAAGATTTTAAACTGATTGGACTTATCACGTTCAAAGACATTATTAAGTTTAGAACTAAGCCAAATGCAGCTAAAGATCATTACGGTCGTTTAAGAGTAGCTGCAGCGGTTGGAGTTACTGGAGATACATTTGAAAGGGTAGAAGCTTTGGTAAATGCTGGAGTTGATGCAGTTGTTGTGGATACTGCTCACGGTCACTCAAAAGGAGTAATTGATTTATTTGGAGAAGTAAAAAAGACCTTTTCTACTATTGATTGTGTTGTAGGAAATATTGCTACTCCTGAAGCGGCCAAAATGCTTATCGACAAAGGAGCTGATGCTGTTAAAGTTGGAATTGGACCAGGGTCAATTTGTACCACAAGAGTTATTGCCGGAGTTGGAGTTCCTCAATTATCTGCAGTTTTAAATGTAGCTGAGGCGGTTGCCGATACCAGAATTCCTGTAATTGCCGATGGAGGAATCCGATTCACGGGTGATGTGGTAAAGGCATTGGCTGCAGGTGGGCATACCATTATGGCAGGTTCCTTGTTTGCAGGCACCGAAGAGTCTCCCGGAGAAACCATTATCTACGAAGGAAGAAAGTTTAAATCGTACAGAGGAATGGGTTCAATTGAAGCAATGCAAAAAGGTTCAAGCGATAGATATTTCCAGGATGCTGAAGATGACATTAAAAAATTAGTTCCGGAAGGAATTTCAGGACGAGTGCCTTTTAAAGGAAATTTGTCAGAAGTTATTTATCAATTAATTGGTGGTATTAGAGCGGGAATGGGCTATTGCGGAGCAGCTACGCTTGAAGATTTGCGAAAAGCTCAATTCGTAAGAATCACCAGCGCAGGGGTTACTGAAAGTCACCCGCACGATATTGCCATTACAAGAGAAGCACCTAATTACTCACGTAAATAATAAAACAGGAATTTATGATAAAATCAATTTTAAGCTTTGGTTTAGCTGCGGTTTTTACTGCGGTGTCTTTTGCTCAGAATAACAACGACCCAGTATTATTAAAGGTAAACGGAGAAGAAGTTCGTTTATCTGAGTTTGATGCAGTTTACAATAAAAACAATGCAAACGCACAGGCAATCGATCCAAAAAGTAAAAGTGAATACCTTGACTTGTACATAAACTTTAAGCTCAAAGTTGCTGAGGCCAAAACACTTGGAATGGATACCAACCAGAAGTTTATAAACGAGTTGGCAGGTTACAGAAGGCAATTGACTAACCCTTATTTAACCGATCAACAAGTTACAGAAGATCTGATAAAAGAAGCTTATGAGCGTGGCAAGTTTGACGTTAATACATACCATATTTTGGTTCAGGTAGAAGAAAGTGCTTCTCCAAAAGATACGCTAGCTGCGCTAAAAAAAATCAATGTGCTCAGAAAGAAAATTAAAAGCCCTGAGACAGATTTTGAGAAAATAGCCAAAACGGTTTCAGAAGACCCATCAGCTACCTCAAATGGAGGTAATTTAGGTTACTTCAGCGTTTTTCAAATGGTATATCCTTTTGAAACAGCTGCATTTACAACCCCTGTAGGTTCAGTTTCTAATCCTATCAGAACTCGATTCGGGTATCATTTAGTTTATGTAAAAGATAAACGTCCTGCTAGAGGTGAAATTAGAGCGTCGCACATTATGGTTCGTATAGAAAATGCAGACGATCAGGATGAAGTTGAAATGACTGAGAAAAAAATCAACGAGTTATATGAAAAACTGCAAGCTGGCGAAAAATTTAAAGATTTAGCTCGTGAGTTTTCAGATGATAAAGGCTCGGCAAGAAATGGAGGTGAGTTGCCTTGGTTCGGAACTGGTAGAATGGTTCCAGCATTTGAAGATGCTGCTTTTGGCTTAAAAAATGACGGCGATTTTTCAAAGCCAATCCGCAGTCGTTTTGGTTGGCATATTGTAAAAAGATTAGAGGTAAGAAAAACACCTGAGTTTGAAGCAATAAAAGAAGACCTCAAGAAAAAAGTTACCAGAGACGGCAGAGGAAAGAAAAGTAAATCCTCTTTTTATGCCAACGTAAAAAAGGAATACAACTTTAAGTTCAACCAGAAAAACTTAACCGCTATGGCTAAACTTATCGATGATGATTATTATGAAGGAAAATGGAAAGCTAGAGATAAAGCCAATGGAAAAAAGGCGGAGATTTTTAGTTTGGAAGACACCAAATACGCACCAGAAAAGAAGGTGATTAGTCAAGCTGATTTTGCAGTTTATCTAGAGAAAAACAAAAAATTTCAGCGCATGCCAAAAGAAGATCCGTTGGTAATTGTTGATATGCTTTTTGACGGTTACTTACAGCAAACGCTTACTAATTTTGAAGACAAACGACTTGAGAAAAAGTACCCTGACTTTGGTGCGTTAATGAAAGAATACCATGATGGCATTTTATTATTTGACTTAATGGATCAGAAAGTTTGGTCAAAAGCAGTGAAAGACACCGCTGGTTTAAAAGCGTTTTATGAAGAAACCAAAACTCAAAATATGTGGCCAGACCGATTAGACGCAATCGTATTTAGCGCAGGGTCTAAAAAATTGGCAAAAAAGGCATACAAATCGGCTAAAAAAATGATGAAATCAAATACCTATAACGCGGATACCTTGTTGGCTCAAATCAACGACGATAGTCAATTGAACTTAACTATTGAGGACGATAAGTTTGAGAAAAACAAAAATCCTTTTGTTGATCAATTGGACTGGAGCAAAACCGGCTTCTCAAAAATTAAAGAGACTGAAGATAAATTCCGCTTTGCGTATACAAGAGAGTTTTTGCCCACTCAACCCAAAAAACTTTCTGAGGCTAGAGGTGTTTACATCTCAGCTTATCAAGATAGGCTTGAAAAAGATTGGCTAGAAAGTCTTAAAAGCAAATACCCAGTTGAAGTTTATCGCGAGGTATTAAAATAGTTAATACATGCGATACTGGAGTTTCGTTTTTCTTTTAGCAGTAACTTTTTCAAGTTGCCAATATTTTTCTGAAAGTGCTCAGCCAGAAAAAGATTTATTGGCTGTTGCTGGAGAAAAACGACTCTATCTTAAAGATGTTTCAGAGGCCATTCCAACGGGTTTAGATTCCTCTGAATATCAAAAGTACGTGCGCGATCTGGCGAAAAAATGGATAGAGGAGCAAGCTTTGCTGCTTAAAGCCGAGCATAATTTAACGGAAGATAAAAAGGACTTTGAACAGCAAATTGAAAAATTTAGAGCGTCTCTGATTATCTATGAGTATGAGCAAGAATACGTAAGGCAAAAGTTGGATACCGTGGTTTCTGACGCAGAAATTGAGAAGTATTACAGCGAAAAACCACAAAATTTTCAGTTGAAGGATTATGTGTTGAAAGCACGATTTTTAAAAGTTGATGAAAAAGCACCTAAACTTGATAAAGTTAGAAGTTGGATATCCTCAAATGAAACATCTGATGTACTAGACCTTGACGACTATTGCATTCAATACGCAACTACATTTCTGGTTGAAGATAAATGGATAAAATTATCTGATTTGTTAGACGTAGTTCCAATAGAAGTTATTGACCCTCAGTCTTTT
>CBFICO010000012.1:0-24736 GCA_965661115.1 Salibacteraceae bacterium | reverse complement strand
TTTTCTGGCGAATACAAAATTTAATGAAGTAAATAGTCCACCGTTTAGGTTTTTACTCTACATCTACGATTACAGATTAATCAATACCTTGTCGCCTTTGCAAATTGAAAGGGAAAAAATTGTGAATGCCATCATAAATGAGCGAAGAATGAGTTTGCTTAAAAATATGCGTAAGGGCATCGTAGCGGAAGCAATGAACAAAAACGAAGTACAATTATTGGTAAAATGAAACAGCTACTCACTTTAATATTTGTCTTCAGTTCTCTGATTGGTGCGGCTCAAAAAGACGATCAACTTATTGATGGCGTTGTTGCTGTAATTGGTGAGAATATGATTCTCAAAAGCCAAATTGAAGAACAATTTGCGAGTCATTTAGCCGCCGGTAAACCTGTAACAGGCAACACCCGATGTGAATTATTTGAAGATTTACTCTTTTCCAAACTGATGCTCTCTCAAGCAGAAGAGGATAGTTTGTACGTTTCAGAAGACCAGATTAATGCGGAAATTGAACGAAGGTTGCGTTACTTTATATCGCAATTCGGAAGTAAGGAGAAGCTAGAAGAGTTCTACGAAAAATCTACGGAAGAAATCAAAATTGAATTCCACGATCCAATTGAAGAACAGCTGATGACGCAGCGGATGCAAGAGCAAATTACAGGAGGTGCAACGGTTTCTCCAGGAGAGGTAAAAGAATTCTACAATAACCTTCCTAAAGACAGTCTGCCAGAAATGAGTGCTCAAATCGAATTGAATCAAATTGTGCGCAAGCCACCAATAAACGAGGCAGAGCAAGACAGAGCAAGAAATAAATTATTGGAATTTCGGCAGCGCATTATAGATGGTGAAGATTTTGGAACGCTGGCGTATTTATATTCCGAAGATCCAGGTAGTGCCAGAGAAAACGGACAATTGGGCTATATGAGTAGAGGTGAATTGGTGCCGGAATTTGCAGCAGTAGCTTTTAATCTAGAAAAAGATGAAGTTTCTGGTGTTGTGGAAACGGAATTTGGTTTTCATATCATTAAAATGAACGAACGTCAAGGTCAAAAAGTAAATGTGAGTCACATTTTAATTTCACCTAAAGTAAAAACAGAAGACTTATTGGCGGCAAAAGAGTTTCTTGATTCCATAAAAACCAACATTCAAACATTTGATACACTCACTTTTGAGAAAGCGGCAATTAAATACTCAGAAGATAAAGACACGCGTTTTAGCGGTGGAATTATTGTAAATCCCCTAAGTGGCTCAGCCAAGTTTGAGATGGAGCAAGTTTCTCAAATCGACCCTTCACTATACTTAATGATTGACAAACTTAAAGTGGGTGAAATTGCAGGTCCTGAAATTGCTCAAATGCGCGATGGCTCTAGGGTGTACAGAATTGTAATGTTAAAGGATGTTACAGAAGCACACACTGCAAACCTTAAGCAAGATTATCAATTTATTCAAAACTTAGCTTTGAATCAGAAACAATCAGATGTAATGAATAAGTGGATTGCGAGTCACGTAAATCGTTTTTACCTAAAAGTTGACGACAGTTACAGTACTTGTAAATTCAAATACAATTGGATATCCACGACGGATACGGCAGAAAAGTCAAAATGAGCGAAGTAACAAACGAAGATGTAAAGCTGGTAGAAGAGTTTGGGCAAAAGTACCAAGCACTCCAGAAAGAAATAGCCAAGGTAATAGTTGGGCAAGATGAGGTAATCAAATTTGTGCTAATTTCCATTTTCAGTAGAGGACACTGTTTGTTGGTTGGTGTTCCTGGTTTGGCGAAAACCCTGTTGGTAAATACCATTTCTCAGGCATTAGGATTAAAATTTAGCCGGATTCAGTTTACGCCAGATTTAATGCCGTCAGATATTATCGGTTCTGAAATTTTGGACGAGCAACGTAATTTTAAATTCATTAAAGGGCCAATTTTTTCCAATATTATTTTGGCAGATGAAATAAACCGTACGCCGCCTAAAACTCAGGCTGCACTGCTAGAGGCAATGCAAGAAAAATCGGTTACGGCAAGCGGGACTCATTTTAAATTAGATGCTCCGTTTTTTGTGTTAGCTACTCAAAACCCAATTGAGCAAGAGGGAACTTATCCTTTACCTGAGGCTCAACTCGACCGATTTATGTTCAACGTTTGGGTAGATTACCCTTCGTTTGAGGAGGAACTGGCTGTGGTAAAAGCTACTACGGCCAATGTTTCGGCAGAAGCAAATAAAGTACTAAGCGCCGAGGAAATATTAAAATATCAGGAGTTGGTGCGCAAAATACCAATTGCAGACAACGTTATGGAATACGCTGTACGATTGGTAGGAAAAACGAGACCAGGTAGCTCTGCTCTAGATGTAGTTCAGAAATACTTAAGCTGGGGTGCAGGACCTAGAGCTTCGCAGTATTTAGTGGTAGGAGCTAAATGTCACGCACTTACAAAAGGAAAATTTTCGCCAGATATTGAAGATGTTCAAGCGGTAGCTTATTCGGTACTGCGCCACAGAATTGTGCGTAATTACCGGGCAGAAGCAGATGGTTATACCATTGAAAAAATCATTGAAGAAATTTTATAAAACACGAATATGAAAGCACTTGTAGTTTTATCCGGAAATGGAGTTTATGATGGTTCTGAAATTCACGAATCGGTTCTAACACTTTTAAATCTTGATAAAGCTGGAATAGAATACCAGTGTGCGGCGCCAAACAAAAACCAATACCACGTGGTTAACCACACCAACGGAGAAGAAATGGAGCAAGAGCGAAACATATTAGTGGAAGCCGCTCGTATTGCCCGTGGTGACATCAAGGATACTTCAACTATCATTATGGAGGACTATAATGCACTAGTACTTCCAGGCGGATTTGGCGCGGCAAAGAACTTAACTACGTGGGCTTTTGATGGGCCAAAAAGTGAGATTTTAGAAGAAGTAAGCGCTTTAATCAAGTCTGCTGTAGATCAAAACAAACCTGTATTGGCAATGTGTATGGCACCTGTTGTGGTTGCAAAGGCGTTGGAAGGAAGTATTATATCAGCAGAGTTAACCGTGGGTACCGATAAAGAAGCAACTCCTTATGAAATTGCTGCCATTTCTGAAGGAATGGAATCGCTTGGCGCAAAAGCTTCTATGGTATCTGTTTCGGAGGCCGTGGTGGATAAAACCAACAAGATTATTACTACTCCGTGTTATATGATGGAGGCGAGTATTGCTCAAATTGATAGTGGAATTGCCAATGCCATTAGTGAGTTGAAAAAACTCTTATAAGTTGACAAAAGCTTACATCAAAACTCCTCGAACAGCCCGGTATTACAGCATTGGAAATACCAAAAATCCCAAAAAGCTGTGGATAGCTTTGCACGGACATGGGCAGCAATCAAAATACTTTTCAAAAAAGCTGGAGCCCTTGCTTGACGTTGATACCCTGGTAATTGTTCCAGAAGGCTTGAACCGATATTATTTGCAAGGATATAACGGTAGAGTAGGAGCTACATGGATGACCTCAGACGATAGGCAAAAAGATATTGAGGATAATATTGAATACCTAGAAGGGCTGCTTGCCCATACACTGGAAAATTTTCCAAGTATAGTTGAAATTAATACCTATGCTTTTTCTCAAGGAATTGCAACAGCTTGCAGATGGTACGCGCACTCAAAATTCGATTGTTCAAAGCTTATTTTTTGGGCGGGTTCATTGGCCAACGACTTGAATTATTCAGCATTTGCAGATAAATTCAATAAGTCTAAAATCTCCTATGTGTTTGGTGATAACGACGAGTTTTTTGACGAAACAAAAATCATAATGAATGAGAGTTTGCTCATTAGCGCGTCTATTGAATATCAATTGGTTAGTTTTGAGGGGAAGCATGTAATTGATGCTCCATTATTAAAACAACTTGCTCATGATTAAACAAAACTCTTGGGTTAAAACAATTGCATGGGTATTGCTTTTTGTAGTGCTTGGGTACTTAATTTATAACCTGCAAACGCTCATTGTTTACGTACTCATTTCAGGGGTGATATCGGTAGTTGCAAATCCCTTGGTAAACCGTTTAGATAAACTGAGATATAAAAAGTTTTTCATCCCTAGAGGCATATCTGCACTTGTATCGCTGGTTTTAGTTTGGGGTTTCATTATTGGATTAATGAGCATTGTTATTCCAATCATTTCAGCTGAAGTAAGCGTCTTATCCAATTTAGATTACGATGCTATTTGGCTAAAGCTAAAAGGGCCAATATCTAGTTTCGATTCGCAGCTAAGAGATTACGGAATTTTAGCAGGCGAGGGCACGCAAAGCGTGGACGTTCTAAAAGGAAGAATTAAGGAAATGCTTAACGTTTCAGACTTAGCAACAATATTCTCTTCGGTGATCAATGGTTTAGGAAATGTGTTTGTGGCTTTCTTCTCCATTTCGTTTATTTCCTTTTTCTTCATTAAAGAAAAGGGTTTATTTATGGATATCCTTTATGCACTTATTCCAGAGCAGTATAAAGACGATAGTCAACGAGTAATGAAGAAAAGTAAGGAATTGCTTTCGAGATATTTTATTGGAGTATTGCTTCAGATATCCATCATTTTCTTCCTGCTATTGGGCACCTTGGTGTTGCTGGGTGTAGAGAATGCTTTTCTGATTGCCATTTTCGCTGCTATCATAAATATTATTCCCTATGTTGGGCCGTTTATCGGAGCATTCGTTGGGATTATTATCGCCATAACAACTGGAATGGATACAACCCCTGTAAATGAGCTTTTGCCGCTGGCAGGAACCGTAGCGGTTGTATTTTTAGTGGTCCAACTACTCGACAATATTGTTTTTCAGCCACTTATTTTTTCCAACAGTGTGCATGCTCACCCACTTGAAATTTTCTTAGTGATATCCATTGCTGGAACACTAGGCGGAATTACTTCCATGATACTTGCTATTCCTATTTATACGGTGATTAGAATCATTGCAAAAGAGTTTCTCTCTCAATTCAAAATTGTACAGGATTTAACAGGTAAAATTTAACGCATCATGAAATACAGTTTAAGTGAGCTTACCGAAATAATTGAAAACCGCAGAACCATTTTTCCAGAGCAGTTTTCTACTCGAAAAGTGCAGAAGGAGCAAGTTGAAAAGTTGATAAATGCAGCTAAATGGGCTCCAAATCACAGGCTTACCCAACCTTGGCGATTTACCGTTTTTATGAACGAAGCGTTAAATGATTTTGGCGAGTTTCACAGCGAATTGTACAAGTCTAATAAGTCTGTCGAAGAGTTTAGCCAAATGAAATACGACAAGATTCGTAAACGAACTGAACTATCGAGTGCAATCATTTTAGTCGGAGTTAAAAAAGACCCCTCAGGTAAAGTCCCATTTGTTGAAGAAATTGCCGCAACTTCAGCTGCGGTTCAGAACATGGCTTTACTCGCAACCGCATACGGCTTAGGCTTTTATTGGGGAACAGGAGGAATGACTTACTCCGATGAAATGAAAGAATACGTTGGTTTAGATAAAGAAGATCAAATTTTGGGTCAGCTATTTCTCGGTTATCCTGCAAATGAATGGCCACGAAAAACACCTCGTAAACCGATGGAGTATTTTACCGATTGGAGAGGGTAGGAGAGTTTATTTTTTGTTTCGAAACAATTTAGCCAATGCACTAGCTGAAGCTATAATGGTACTAGCAAAAAAAGCCTGTATCATAGGAAAATAGAGTAATAAAGAAGCTCTGTTATCCAAAGTAGGTGATTCAGTAATGTTAAAATTTGGTTCATTAATTAAAGCTAAAAAATAGAGTCCAGTAAGTAAAACCCCCGAAACGATTACCCAAACTACTTGTAGTTTCATTTCAGCTAAAGAGTTTAATTGGTTTATGTACTTTACTGAGCTCATTATCCCTTGAATTGTCAACGCAATAAATAGCAGTTCGTATGTTACGTAAATCCACAAATGATGTGCTATAAGTGACAGGAACTGCACCGAAACATAGGTAGCAAGGAGCGTTAGAAAGAACTTATTTGGGAGTCTGTTTATCATTTTGGGATCAACCATTAATAAATAAAACGGCCTGGAAAAACTTCCAAGCCGCTTTACTCTAACTTATTTGATTTTAAAGTTGTTTGATATCAAATCTATCGAGGTTCATCACCTTGTTCCACGCTGCTACAAAATCTTGTACAAATTTTTCTCTTGCATCACTACTCGCGTAAACTTCTGCAAGCGCTCGCAGTTCAGAGTTTGACCCAAATATTAAATCAGCCCGTGTAGCTTTCCATTTTTCATCTCCACTTGATCTGTCTTTTCCAACGAAAATCATTTCGTCTTCATCAACAGGTGACCACTCCGTGCTCATATCCAAAAGGTTTACAAAAAATGAATTGTCCAGCGCACCCGGATTACCTGTTAAAATACCGTAGTTAGAGTCGTCGTAATTACAATTCATCGCTCTCATACCACCAACCAAAACGGTCATTTCTGGGGCTGTAAGGGTAAGCAATTGAGCCTTGTCCACCAACAATTCTTCGGTAGTTAGCGTGTACTTTTTCTTTTGGTAATTTCTGAAGCCATCCGCTATTGGTTCTAGAACCGCAAACGATTCCACGTCCGTTTGTTCTTGTGTAGCATCCATTCTTCCAGGTGTAAAAGGAACTTTAATATTCATTCCTGTTTTTTTGATTGCTTCTTCTAACGCAGCATTTCCGCCCAAAACAATCAAATCAGCGATAGACACTTTTTTGTTGCCAGATTTACCGTTAAAGTCAGCTTGAATTTTTTCGTAAGCAGCCAATACTCTTTGCAGTTGTTCTGGATTATTCGCTTCCCAATTTACTTGTGGTTCTAATCTAATTCTTCCACCGTTGACACCACCTCTTCTATCAGATCCTCTGTAAGTTGAAGCAGATGACCAAGCTGTTTCAATTAGTTCGTTATGAGCGATACCTGAATTTAAAATTGCCTTTTTTAGAGAAGCGATATCTGTATTCGTAATCAAGTCATGGTTTCTTGCTGGTATTGGGTCTTGCCAAATGAAGTCTTCTTTTGGAACTTCAGGTCCTAAATAGGTCGTTTTTGGCCCCATGTCTCTGTGCGTTAATTTGAACCATGCTTTTCCGAATGCTTCGTCAAACGATTTTGGGTCATTGATAAAATCTTCACAAACCTTTTTGTACGCAGGATCCATTTTTAGCGCTAAGTCAGATGTTAACATGGTAGGTCTCACTTTTTTGTTTTCGTCAAAGGCATGCGGAAAAACTTCTCCAACTCCTTTAGCAACCCATTGGTGAGCACCAGCTGGGCTTTTGGTTAATTCCCATTCATTGCCAAATAATGTAGTTAAGTATGCATAGCTGTATCTGGTAGGAGTAGGGGTCCAGGTTACTTCTAATCCAGAGGTTATAGCATCTTCTCCTTTACCCGATTTGTAAGTGCTTTTCCAGCCAAAACCTTGCTCCTCAATTGGTGCAGCTTCCGGAGCAGCACCTACACTATCGGCAGGACCCGCCCCGTGAGTTTTTCCGAAAGTATGACCACCAGCGATTAGCGCAACAGTTTCTTTGTCATTCATTCCCATTCTGGCAAATGCTATTCTAATATTTTTTGCAGACGCAACTGGGTCAGGGTTACCGTTAGGTCCCTCTGGATTTACATAAATAAGCCCCATTTGAACAGCCGCTAAAGGATTTTCAACGCTAAGATCTAACTCACCGTCTTCGTTTAAACGTCTAGATTCTAACCATCCGCTTTCGGCTCCCCAATAAATGTCTTCTTGTGGTTCCCAAACATCTGGACGTCCTCCGGCAAAACCAATGGTTTCAAATCCCATAGATTCTAAAGCAACGTTTCCGGTTAAAATCATAAGATCTGCCCAGGATATTTTCTGACCGTATTTCTGTTTTATCGGCCAAAGCAGGCGACGAGCTTTGTCTAAATTGCCGTTATCTGGCCAACTGTTTTGAGGAGCAAAACGTTGAATACCCATTCTGGTTCCACCTCTACCGTCACCAGTTCTGTAGGTCCCTGCACTGTGCCATGCCATACGAATCATAAAAGGGCCGTAGTGACCATAATCCGCAGGCCACCAATCTTGCGAAGTGGTCAGCATCTTTTCAATATCCTGTTTGAGTTGTTGATATTCTAATTCACTAAACTTTTCTTGATAGCTAAAACCGGCTTCCATGGGATTGGATAAAGCAGAGTTTTGAGCAAGAATGTCTAAGTTGAGCTTGTTGGGCCACCAATCATCGTTGTTTTTAATGATGGATACCTGATCTTTTACATGACCTTTACCAAAGCCCATTGGGCAGCCACCTTCTTTTTGAGCCGTTTCTTGTTTAGGTTGTTCTGCTGTGCAAGACCCTAAAACAAATAATGATGCGATTCCTATGTTTACTAGATTTTTCATTATTACTCCTTTTAAATTTTGCACAAAGGAAAGTATAATCAATCTTTAATAAAAACGATATTTGTAATACTAACATTGACAATGTCAATAATATATTTATAGATGAATATTCAACAATTTCAATATGTACTTTCAGTGGTGGATTCAAAAAATTTTGAAGAAGCTGCTGAATCTTGTTTCGTTACACAATCTACCTTAAGTACTATGATTGGGCGTTTTGAAAATGAGATTGGCATTAAAGTCTTTAATCGAAAAACAAAGCCAGTTTCTCTTACATCAGAAGGTGAAGAGATTATTGCCCATTTAAGGGTGGTAAATAACGAGATTGACCAATTAAAAAATCTAGTTCAGGAACTCAAAGGTGAAATGGTAGGCGAATTAAAAATAGGTGTTATACCCACGATTGCTCCTTATCTCGTTCCACTTTTTTTGTTGGAGTTTGCACATAAATTTCCTCAGGTAAAAGTGATTATTAAAGAAATGCCGACTGCTCAAATTACCGCGTCGCTTAAAAACAGATCTTTAGATATTGGATTACTTGCATTACCAATAAACGATAGCGAATTGTTAGAAGAAGAAATATACGTGGAGCCTTTTTTAGTGTACGATCAACGGAGTTCTGATAACCCTCCAAACCGCGTTTCAGTTAGTGATTTAGACTATTCAAAACTTTGGTTGCTACAAGAAAGTCATTGTTTAAGAACGCAAGTACATCAAATTTGCGAGCAGTCGAACCACACACCAAAAACCGGCGCCAATTTTGAGTTTGAGTCAGGTTCAATGGATAGCTTATTGCGTTTTACCAAAATAAATAAGGGCATGACTATTTTGCCTTACTTGGCCTCATTGGACCTTTCTGCCCAAGACAAAAAGCACTTGACACCTTTTGAAGCCCCTATTCCCTCTAGGTCAGTAGGTATCTTAACGAATAAATTTTTTGTGAAAAAGCGTCTTGCTAAAGAACTTCAAGTAATAATAAAAAATGCAGTACAAGAATTACTTCCCGAACCAGCGAAAATGGAAGTAATAAGTCCGATATGATTGACTTAATTACGCTTTTAATTTGGCAGCAACGAACTGAATTCCAAGAACCGCAATCAACACCAATGTACCAATAACTACTCCTGTGGCAAACTCAAATAGTATTGGAGTTAATGAAATAGTTTCTTCTAGGTGGTGAAAAAACTCTAAGTTGTGTACAAACAATCCACCAGAAACCAGAAACAAAGCTATGGTGCCAATTACACCAAGGCTTTTAATTACCCACGGTAAAGCGCGGACTAAGAATACTCCCAATTTGTCAGAAGGAGTATCGTCTTCTGGGTTTAGGTTTATGAGTTCAAAGCCAAAATCGTCCATGCGCACTATTAGCGCTACAATGCCATAAACGCCAACCGTAGCCACAATTGCAATTAATGAAACTACTGGAATCTGAACTGAAATTGGTTTGCTTGCAACAGAACCCAAGGCAATAATTACAATTTCAACCGAAAGGATAAAGTCGGTGAGGATAGCAGATTTTACTTTTTTCTTTTCTATTACCAGGAGTTCAGCTTCGCTGAGTTCTTGCTTCTTTTGGTTGCTTTTGTGGTGTTCATGTGGAACAAGAAACTCGTACACTTTTTCCGCTCCTTCATAAGCAAGGAATACACCTCCTAATATAAGAATAACTGTAATTGCCATTGGAAAATAAGCACTCAAAAGAAATGCAAAAGGGAGAATTATCAATTTGTTCCGTAAGGACCCTTTTGTAATTGCCCAAATTACAGGTAACTCTCTAGAGGATAGGAATCCGGAGGCTTTTTCGGCGTTTACGGCTAAGTCGTCGCCCAGTATGCCTGCCGTATTTTTACCCGCCACTTTGCCCATGGTTGCAATGTCGTCCATAAGAGCAGCAACGTCGTCGAATAATGCAAAAAATCCTGAAGCCATATATAGTTACAATAGATGCTAAAGTACTAACTCCAAGTATAATTTCATGAGGGAAAAAGAGGAACGCCAGCTAGCTTCGTTCAATACATAATTACTTTTTCTCTTCACGTAAAATCTTCTCCATTTTACGGCCTTTGGCTAGTTCGTCAATGAGTTTTTCCATTCGCCTGCAATCGCGGTAGGTAGCAAACTCATCGGCAATTTCTTCAATTCTGTATCCACATACCACACCTTTAATTAGATGTGCGTTTTGGTGCATTTTAGCGCCGTCAAAAAGATCACCGAATGTTCCCGTTCCAGCTATATAGGTATCCAGAACTTTTTGATCGTAGCCAGTAAGCCACAAAATAACTTGGTCGAGTTCGGCTTTTGTTCTTCCGTGTTTTTCTATCCTATTCAAATAATGAGGATAAATAGAACCAAAATTCATTTGCACTATTTGCGCGTTTTTCTCTTCTGTTACTTCTGGCATTATGTTTCAAATTTATCTTTTCGTTTTACTTGTTTGTTTAGCTTGTGAGTTTGCCTCTTAACTCCTAAATCAAAATTAATCCACCTTCAAAAGCCTCTTTTCAAAAAACCAAGGGCCTAACGGAATTAGAGCTGCCACACCTGCTAGCATAAATTTGGTGAACTTCCATTTGTATTCAAACAACATGTAAATAGCTGCTCCAAAGTAGCCCATAAAAAATACGCCGTGCACCCAGCCCGCATATTTTACCGCTAGAGGATAATCGTATACATACTTAAGCGGCATGGCAACCAACAGCAACAACAAGAAGGAAACTCCTTCAATTCTACCTATCCATTTAAATACAAACATGTCTTTGTTTTGGTTTCAAAATTAAGGGGTAGAATCCGGAATGTAGGTGTTTTATTCTTTAAGATTCTGGATTGAGTTTGGAAATTAAGTGTGGCTTGGGCAATAAGTCTATATCTAAGTTTAAAAAAGGCAAGTAGTATATTGCCTCAAGCTGGCTAGGCTCTTTGTTTTGGTCAAAGCCCCAAAATATGTAAACAACGAGCAATGTCATCCTGAGTGCCTCTCTGTGGCGGAGTGTATCCCTGCCTGTTCGGTAGACAGGGTTTTTTCCGACTTTCTTTTGTTTCAAGACAAAAAAAGTGGACTTTAGATATGTAGAGATTCCGCACAGAAGTTTCCTCACGATTTTTTGCAAAAATCGACTCAACTAATCTTGCGGAATGACGATTTTAATGTGAACTTAGACTAGTTACATACAGCCAACTATTTTATAACAGAAAGACTCTTATACACATGCAAACCATCAGCCGAAAGCTGAACGAGATACAATCCTTCAGGTAATTCACCCACATTAAACCTATAGTTTTTTGTAGTTTCAAATTCGTGCTGCTGAACCGTTTTTCCTGCAAGGGTTAGTACCTTAATAGAAACTCCTTTTTCGGAAGCGAATGGCAGTTGCACAACCATTGCTTGGATTAGGGTAAAGCTTTGCCGAAGAAATTGAAATATCGTTCGCAGCGCTGAGCGTTCTATCGTAGGTATGATTTACCGTAGCGTAAATAGCTGGACTCAATATTTCGTAGCTACCTGAATTAGTGGTGTCATAGGTTACTGAACGCACGATGTAAGTTATATCTCCTTGTCTTCTTTTATTTGAATCAACAAAAGTTAGTTCAGTTAACAGCTCCGATCTTTTGTAATGCGCTCTTTGATAGTCCTCCATTTCGTAAACGTAATAGCCTTCAACTTTTTGCTCGGCAGCTTCCCAAGTTACGGTTACATTATTTTCTGCGCTGCTAGCCATTGCATTTTTTGGTCCCTCGGTGTAATTCAATTTTAACGTAGGGTCACCCATTAATGCCATGTGCACACTATTGTAGCTCAAGTTAAAATTACCGGTAAAATATTCGCCTCTATTATTCATCGACTCACGTATACCAAAGCCGATATTTTTGCCCAAAGCCATAGTATGTATATACCATTTTGGAATACCACCCCAAAAAGAAACCAAAGCAGAATTTGCCAGAGGCGCTTTGAGTAAATTATTTCGAATATCCCAATCGCCAAAATAACTTCCTGCCAAAATCGTAAAAATGCTTTGTAGAGAATCCGCTGCAAAATCGGTGGTTCTACCCACTCCGTTGCACGATGTATAGCTACCAGCGCCACAGCCGTAACTCCATTGGTAGGGGGCTGCTTTCATTTCAGTGAAGTAATCTTTTTCAGACACACTATCCAAAGGATATATGGTTGTGAAGTTGTGCCAACCAGTAGAAGAGAGGTTCAGGCTACCAAAATTATCGTCAACCAAAGCGCGTTTAACGGTGTGCAATTTAGCAGTGCGATACAGGTGGTTTCGGTTCAAATAATCTCGCACTAGTTCAGTATCACTTTTTACAAAAGCAGGCATATCGTACATATCTACACGCCCTATTTCGTATGTTACTTCGCCTGGTAAACGACTTTGATCAAAATGCCCGTCACCCACCACATTATGATTTCGACTTCTTGACCCAGTGGTGTTATTTACGCTGTTGTCGGTCCATTGACCACCAAAACAGGCGTAATATGTATCGGCACTCCAAGCTCCAGTATGTCCACCTCTACCAACTACGTGACCATCGGGTGGAGGTAATGCTCCCGCGCCTCCATAATTACCTGAGTACGGCACTTTAACGTGTCCGATGATAAAAATGCTTTTGAGTTTATCATCTAAATATTGTGCCTGCTGAGCAATTTTTGCCTTTACATTAATAGCGGAAGTACTTCTGTTTACATAGACAGAAACCACATTCCAGCCTTCGTTTTTAAGTTCTTCTTCTAGTCGGGTTATTTCATTTGATAAAGCATCAATGTAGGTACTATCAATCAAGAGCAACACATTACCCATATAGCTTTCACTTTCTTTTTTGATTCCGCTATACATGTAACCGTGAAGGGTAGTGGAGCCAGCGTTGGTTGTTATGCAGTATTCGTACCCTTTTCCAACTGCAACATCCGTATCTACATATTGGGTATCTGTCGGTAAATTAGTTTTAATTGGGGTTACAAAATTTGAAGTATCAAAACTTTCTCTTCTATATATTCGGTAGGTATTCGCTCCTTGAACACTATTCCAAGTAAGGGTAATTTGAGCTGGATTTTCAGAAACTGCCGCACTTAATTTTAGCACTTCTCTTTCGCCTCTTTTTTGAGCAAAAGCACCAATGATTATTACAAAAACTAAACAAGCAACTAAACCTAATTTTCTCATATCTAATCAATAATTCTTTCGGGATGTGAATATACATTAAACGAATTCGCTTTTAAGAATCCAATTAGAGTAATGCCTTGTTTTTTAGCTAATTCAACAGCCAAAGAGGAAGGCGCCCCAATAGCTAGCACCATCACTAAGCCAGCTCTAGCCGCTTTTTGTACCAACTCAAAACTGGTGCGACCACTAACTAATAGAATGTGCTGGTTTAATGGGATTTCTTCTTTGAATAGGCAAGCGCCTACAACCTTATCCAACGCGTTGTGTCGGCCAACGTCTTCGCGCATCAATAAAACTTCACCGGTTGCTGAAAAAATTGCGGATGCGTGCAATCCACCGGTGTATTCAAAAACAGTTTGAGCGGATCTCAATTTATTAGGTAAAGAAGTAATTAGCCCACTCGATATTTTAAGATTGGAAGTTTGAACTGGGCAGCTAATTTCTATAGCTTCAATACTCGACTTTCCGCACACTCCGCAACTAGAGTTCGTGTAAAAGTTACGTTGAAAAGTGTCTTTATCTATGGATACATTATCCGCAATTACCACTTTAATTACGTTTTCTTTTTCTTCTTCCTTTTCAATGGTTTCGCAATGGCGAATGCTTTTAATATCGGAGTAGTTATTTACGATGCCTTCAGAGAATAAAAAACCTAGAGTCAGCTCCAAATCGTTTCCGGGTGTGCGCATAGTAACGGAAAGAGCACGTTCAATTCGCTCACCATTCGATAAGTAATTTAAGCGAATTTCCAACGGCTCTTCAACTGCCAAAACATCGGGTTTGGAAACAAATTGATCTTGTTGCCATTTCGTTAATTTTAAAGGTTTTACACTGCTTTTTGCCATGAGGTATGCGCTAGGAATTACATTTGCTCAAAGTTCGTTTTTTATGTTGAATTACAGAATTATTAGTGTTTTTCTAGTTTTCAGTTTAGCCTTAGCTTCTTGCTCAAATAAACAATCAGCTACAGCCGACGTTGTTATTGTGCAGGTAAACGACATCTATGAAATCGCTGGTGTAAATGAAGGAAAAGAAGGAAACCTTGCCCGAGTTCAAGGATTGGTTGATAGCCTAAAAAAGATTTACCCAAAGGTTTTATTGGTGCATGCTGGTGATTTTTTGAACCCTTCGTTAATCGGAAATCTGAAAGATGAGAATGGAGAAAAAATAAAAGGCAAACACATGGTGGAGGTAATGAACGCCATGCGGTTTGACGAGGTAGCTTTCGGAAATCACGAGATTGATTTAAATCAACAAGAGTTGCAAGCAAGATTGAATGAGATGCAATTTGATATGATTGTTTCCAATCTTTTTTTTAGAGATTCAACTGGCACAAAGCCAATATACCAGCAGGAGAGAAAGGTGCAGCCGTACAAAAGATTCAATATTGAAACAGATTACGGCAAACGCAAATTGGTTTTGCTTTCCGTTATTTTACCTTATAATCAGAAGCCGTATGTACAATACAATTCTGTAGATAGCACCTTAAGTTCTATGGTGCCGAGGTTTAAAAACGATATGCAGGATGTATTTTTACTCACCCATTTAAATCGAGCACATGATAATCAGATAGGTAAGCAGTTCGGAAATGTAAACTTAATTATGGGCGGACACGATCATTACAGCTTTTGCGATACGCTTTCGGGAGATAGGTATATAACTAAAGCCGATGCTAATGCACGTACGGCATGGATTCATTATGCAAATTGGAATGATAACTCCAAGGAATTTGTGGTGCAATCTGAATTAATTGTCATTGATGAAAAAATCAAGAAGAATCCCTCCGTTCAGAAAGTGATTGATAAATGGTTGGCTTTTGCAGAGAAAAACACGAGCGCACATGGTTATGATATGAGCAATGCTCTAAAGTCTTTTGATTATCCGTTAGATGCAAGAGAAGAATCAATAAGGAGCGAACAAACAGATTTTGGAAAACTCACTTGTGAAGCGATGCAGAGTGTTTTTGATACAGCGGATGTAGTGGTACTGAACAGTGGCTCAATTCGTTACGATGATTTAATTCTTTCGCCCGTTACGGAAGGCGATATCCTCAAAGCCTTGCCTTTTGGTGGTGGTGTTTTTGGTGCGTATATGTCGGGCGAAGATGTTTTAAAAATGTATGAAGCCCGCAAACTAAACCAAGGAACTGGAGGGTACTTGCAGGTGCTGCAGAAGCCAGAAAGTATTTCTGAGTTTGGTATGTATTACGTGATCACCAGTTCGTATATGAGTGCAGGCCGAGAAAAAAACTTGTCTTTTTTAGGAGATAAAGATTGGGAGGCACCGATGCAGTTAAAAGATAGTACCAACGATATTCGAAATATTCTGATTAACTATTTGAAGGAGAGTTGAGTTAAAGCAATAATTCTCTTATTTTAAACGATGTAAATTTAAAAGTATCGTCATTCCCGAGAGTCCTTAGGACGAGTCGGGAATCTCAAAGTATTATTATAATCGTTGCTCAAATACCTCTTCATTTAAGCGATTCCATTTCTTTAGTACCTTTTCTCTGTGTATAGCCTCTTCTGAGCTTAAAAAGCTTTCATAATAGATAAGGTCTTTGCAATTGTATTTTGCAGTAAAGTTACTTCCCGTTCCATTTTGATGGTCAAATATCCTTGTAGAGAGGCTTGAAGTGACACCAACGTAAAGAACCGTTCTGTCTTTATTGGTCATGATGTAAACGTAACCGCCTCTTTCCATTTGCTAAAATTAAAACGTGAGATTCCGCACAGAAGTTTCCTAACGATTTTTTTAGCAAAAAATCTACTCAACTGATTTTGCAAAATGACGGAAATTTAAACATACGTCATTCCCGAGAGCCTTTTGGGCGAGTCGGGAATCTCCAATAAAACACTAACGATTTGTCTATATATAAAGCTTGAGATTCCTTCCGATAATTATTAGTACGTGGGAATCTCGAAAAATGAGATTTTGCTTTAAACACAAATCCAGTGCAATCAATCCACCGTAAAATACCCAACTAACGGATAATGATCGGAAAGGTCTTTTTTGACCGTTTCAAAATGGTGGTTTTTTAAGGTTTTACTATACAGCATATAATCTATTCGCAACAGCGGAAAAGCACCATTGTAGGTATGTCCTAAACCAGAACCAGAGGTTTCAAATGCGTCATTTAAATCGCCTTTGATCTGCTCGTATGCAAAGGATAGTGGAGTATCGTTAAAATCGCCACAAACAATTACGGGATAAGGGCAATCGTATATGTGTTGGCGAATACGCTCTGCTTGTTCTTGTCTTTTGGAGTAAGCCATTTTAAGCTTTCCCAATACTGATTTTACACCTTCCAGCTTTTCCTCGGTGTTATCATCGTTGTATTGAAATACATTCAAGTCCTTTTTGTTTAAATGCAGACTCTGCAAATGCATATTGTATACTCTCACTACAGTTCCGTTAAAATCAAGGTCAGTGAAGATGCACATGTTGGTTCCTTCTCGCTCAAAACTAACCGTACCTTTATCTACAATTGGATAGTGCGAGAGGGTAGCAATACCAAATGAATTATTCCTAAACTCTACCAAATACTCAACGTGGCGGTATTTGGCCATAGTAATATCCTTTATGGAATCGTAAGGGGCAAAACCTTTCCGGTCGGTATCAAAAAACTCTTGAAAACAGTACACGTCGAATGGCCCTTCTTTCAGGTATTCAAAAACCTTTCTGCTATCTTCAGTCTGAAACTCAGGACCGTTTAAACCTAAAGCTCTTAAGTTGTGCGACAATACCCGAATACTATTCACTGGTGGGTATTCATTAACGGGATTTGATTGATAGAATTTACCAAAATGAAAATATCCTAGTGCAATAACCACGGTGCTTAAAAACAATTTCCGTTTTATACGCGCAATCCAGTAGATAATGAAAATACCATTGGCAATCAAAGGTGGAGGATAAGCCAATCCAAAAATGGATATGTACCAAAAATCTTTTGGGTTAACGTATGGTGCGGCATAGGCTAACAGTAATCCAATAGCCGCTATAATGTTGACTATATAAACTACCTTATCTATTATGTAAAACGCTGCTTTTCCCATTTCTGATTAGAGATTTCAAAGATGTTTTATTGCTTCGGATTTTCAACCACCATAGAGCTGTGGTTTTTGAACAATTTTGGTTCAATCAAGGTAGGAATAAAAAGGAAACGTCATCCCCGAGAGCCTTTTGAGCGAGTCCGGAATCTTCAATAAAACACTAACGATTTGTCTATAACTAAAGCTTGAGATTCCCGCCTCCGCGGGAATGACGAGACACTAACATTTTTTAAGAGCTAATCCAAGCACGGTTAGTTGGACTCTAAAAAACTACCCCTTCCCACTTGCTTTAAACAGAAACTCTTTTTCTTCTGCAGTTAAAGAATCGTAGCCAGACTTGCCAATTTTATCTAAGATACCATCGACCTTTTTCTGCTCTTGCGCTTTGGTCATGCTGTTTGGGTTAGTCGGAGATGTTGAGGTTGCTGTACTTGAAGTACTTCTTGCCTGTCTTCTTTGACGCGTATTCTTAGAAACCACCCGCATTTTTTTCTTTACAAACGGATTTCTTATCGCAAACCAAACTTGATAAAAAGGCACTGAAAAATCTTTTCCGTTTTGCAGATTTCTGATAAAAAAGAAACCCAACGCAGCGCCTCCAATATGCGCTAGCTTACCGCCCATATTTACGGAGAAATCTAATAATGAGGTTAAAATTAACGCCCCAATTGCCATGTATTTTAGAGGAACTGGACCGAGTAGAAACAAATTAATTCTGTAATCTGGAAGGAAGGTTCCAGAGCCAGCTACAATTGCCATAACACCAGCAGAAGCACCCAATAATAAGCCCCCCATTGGATAAACGCCTAAAGCTGCAAATAGGTTAAAAGCGAGTAGGTAAAGCAAGCCTCCCGCTATGCCACCCAAAAAGTATATGGCTACAAAACGTCTTGGTCCTAGGTACTCAATTAAGATTTTTCCAATCCAATACAACCAAAGCATATTGAACAGAATATGCATGAAGTTGGCGTGCAAAAACATGTAAGTTAGCGCAGACCAAAACTGAAATACAAATGCTCCAATATCACCCGGAATAGCGAACCATTCCACCAAAGGAATCCAGCTGCCAAACAGATTGGTAATTAAAAAAACAACAACATTGGCAAGAATAATTTTAGGAAGCGGATTGTTTCCGCTAACCACTTGCTTGAAATCGTCCATTAAAAAACTTGCCATGTCTATCTGTATCTTTTTTTGGCTTGATTTTGCCAAAACTTAATCAATAAATAGCCAAACAACATTCCGCCCAAATGGGCAAAGTGCGCCACATTGTCACCCGGGCGATCTTGCAATCCGTTAATCAATTCCAACGCGCCGTAACCTGCAACAAAGTATTTTGCTTTGATAGGTATGGGTAAAAACATCATGTACAAATTAGCATTTGGCCACATCATTCCAAATGCTAGTAAAACCCCGAATAAACTTCCTGAAGCGCCTACTAATGCTGTGTTGTAATACAAATTAAGTTGTCCCATATCGGGGTCAACAAAGTTTCGTCCCGTGAGCACCAACTGCGCACCGTTTTGTTTTACATATTCAATTGCATCGGCACTCATTTCAGCTTCTAACTGCAGAATTCCTACATGCACAATTCCGTAATGTAGCAAAGAGGCACCTATTCCAGTAATGATGTAATAAATCAAAAAGCGTTTTGGTCCCCATGCATTTTCAATTTGGGCGCCGAACATCCAAACCGCAAACATGTTGAAGAACAAGTGAGCAATTCCACCGTGCATAAACATGTAACTGACTAGTTGGTAGGGTTCAAACAGCTCTGACCCGAAATAATGTAACCCCAAAATATCGGTAAGGTCAATTCCCAACGAAACATTGAATGTAATGGTTGCTAAAAACAACAACCCATTGATAATGAGTAGGTTTTTAACCACCGTTGGCAACATTGAAAAACCGTATCCACCTATTCCGTTCATTAATCAAATAGTTTTTCTATGTCTTGCAATTGCTGAATTTCGATAATCTTTTTTCCTGCAGGATTATAATTTGGGTTTTCGCACGCAAATAGTTCATCAACTAAATTCTGCATCTCTGCTTTGTCGAGCATTCGGCCTACTTTAACTGCTCCACGTTGCGCTAGTGAATAGGCGAGATTTACACGAGCGTCCAATTTAAGTTCGGTATTGTTCAATTTGTAGTTACTTAGAACTCCCTCAACGGCTTCTGTTGGATTTATCGCACCAATATCGCTCGGTAATCCACGAACAATAAACGCGTTTTTCCCGAATTCGTCAATGTCAAAACCCATACAATTTAATTGAGGCAGCAACTCATTTAACAAATCGGCATCGGTAGGGTTTAAATCTATGTTTTCTGGAAAAAGCAGCTGTTGTACTTTTCCTGTTCCTTGCGCCAACTGACCCAAAAACCGCTCGAACAATACACGCTCGTGTGCACGCTGCTGATCGATAATCATCAACCCCGATTTTATCTGAATGAGCATAAAACGGTTGTGCAACTGCACAATTTTATCTTCAGATTTACCAGCCGAGTCGTTTTCTCCCGATTGTTTTACTTCGGCATTCTTAACAAACTCATTCTCCATTTGCTCAAAATCCATGTTCGATTGTATTTCTGAATCTTGATTGCTGATTAAGCTCTCCCAGTTATCTACCGGAGTAGAGTAGGCAGGATTAATTGCGCTGTAATCCATTTTTCTTCCACCTGCAGCACCACTTTTTTTGTTCTCAAAAGGGTTAAATTCAGGGTCGATAGAAATTCCTGGAATACCTAATTCCACTTTATCAAGATTATCAAAACTGGTTTCTCGGTTAAAATCTAATGACGGGGTAATGTTGTGCTCGCCAAGTGCTTTTTTTACCGAAGAGCGAATGATGGCGTAAACTGCTTTTTCGTCTTCAAATTTTATTTCGGTTTTGGTTGGATGAATGTTGATATCCATGGCGCTCGGCTCTAGGTCTAGTTTTAAAAAGTACGATGGGTGATAAGATTTTGGAATCAAGTCTTCGAAAGCCTGCTGAACCGCATGGTGCAAGTAATGATTTTTAATAAATCGATTATTGGCAAAAAAGTACTGCTCACCTCTTGTTTTTCTGGCAAACTCTGGTTTACAAATAAATCCTTTCACGCTAACGATATCTGTTGATTCTTCAACTGGAACCAACCTGTCGTTGTAGTTTTTTCCAAAAACCGCAACCAAACGCTGCCTGAAAGTACCTTGTGGTAGATGAAATAGCTCTTCGCCATCTTGGTAAAACTGAAATTTAATATCGGGGTGCACCAATGCCACACGTTCAAACTGATCTATAATATGTCGACCTTCAATGGCGTTTTTCTTCAAAAACTTGCGCCGCGCTGGAATGTTGTAAAACAGATTTCTAACCGAAATCGACGTACCGTTTTTTCCAGAACAAGGTTCCTGTTTGGTTACTTTACTAGCGCCAACTTTTATAAGATTTGCCAATTCGTCGTCGCTGCGTTTAGATTTTATTTCCGTTTCCGATACGGCTACAATACTGGCTAGAGCCTCGCCTCGGAAACCCATAGTGGTAATGTAAAAAAGGTCGTCGGCGTTTTTGATTTTTGAAGTGGCGTGACGTTCCAAGCACATTCTAATATCGGTTGGTGACATGCCTTTTCCGTTATCAATTACCTGAATAAGTCCTTTACCAGCATCTTCAACTATTAGTTTTATTTCACTTGCGCCAGCATCAATACTGTTTTCAAGGAGTTCTTTAACTACCGAAGCAGGACGCTGAACCACTTCTCCCGCAGCAATTTGGTTTGCTACGTTATCAGGTAAGAGATTAATTATGTTCTCCATTTAGGTAGTCAGGTATAGGTAAACCACAATAAATAAGAAACCTGCAATCATGGCAATGCGCAAATTCGATTTACTAATAGCGCTCTGTCTATCACCACGTTGCCAATCTGCTCTTAAACGATCTCTTAATAATTCGCTATTCAATTCGCCTTTTTTTTCGGCTTCAAGTTGACGTAAAATGCGTGCTTTTCGCTCTTCCAATTCTTCCTTTTCAGCATCGTAATATCTGGGCTGAAAATCGAATGTTTTGTTTCGCGGTAGCTTTATAAAAGAGGGGAGTTTGTTTCTCATAATTCGAAATTCAAAGGTAAATATATCTAACGCGGCAAACCTTGCGTTTAGCACACCTTTTTGCCTAAAAATTGGTAACAATGAAATCGTTGAAAATTCAACATCTAATGTTGATAATCAGTTGAGGTGCACAACATAGCCAGTTGGAGCTATGGTACTTTTATTGCTGGTTTAATTTCCACAAATTATGCGAATATTTTTTCTTTCATTTCTGCTTCAGATGGGTTTGCTTGTTTCTGCTGCGGCGCAATTCAGCGACATTGCAAAATCTGATGATGCAAAGCCTTATTTAAGAACCTATAAAACACCACCTTTTTTGTTAGACTCTGGGTCTAATTGGGTAAACCGTCAGTTGAAATCCATGAAGCTAGACGAAAAAATTGGGCAGCTATTTATGGTTGCAGCTTATTCAAATAAAGGAGCAGATCACCAAAAGGAAATTGAAAAACTAGTGAGCAAATACGGTATTGGTGGTTTGATATTTTTTCAAGGAGGCCCTGTTCGCCAAGCTCGATTAACCAACATCTATCAAGAAAAAGCTAAGGTACCTTTAATGATTGCAATGGATGCCGAGTGGGGATTGGATATGCGTTTGGACAGCACCATAGGTTATCCTAGACAAATGGCATTAGGCGCAATAAAAGACAATGAATCAATTTACAACATGGGCGCTGCTTTAGCTAAGCAATGCAGAAGGTTAGGCGTGCACGTGAATTTTGCTCCCGTTATCGACATCAACAATAACCCTAATAACCCAGTAATCAATAGTCGCTCGTTTGGTGAAGACAAAGTTGCCGTGGCTGAAAAGGGCATTGCTTACATGAAAGGAATGCAAGATAATTTGGTGTTAGCCTGTGGTAAGCACTTTCCGGGGCATGGAGACACCGATGCTGATTCGCACAAATCTCTACCTGTTATCAAACACGATAAAAAACGATTGGATGAAATAGAGTTATATCCGTTTAGAGAATTAATTGATGCAGGATTAGGGAGTATGATGGTGGCACATTTGTACGTTCCTGCTTTGGATAAAACGGCTAATCAAGCTACTACTTTATCGCCAAAAGTGGTGCGCGACTTACTCAAAAACGATATGAAGTTTAAGGGCTTGGTGTTTACCGATGCCCTCAATATGAAAGGGGTAAGTAAATTTTACGAGCCAGGCGAAGTTGATGTTAGAGCTATATTGGCTGGAAACGATGTGTTACTTTTTGCTGAAGATGTTCCTAAAGCCATTTCAAAAATTAAAGACGCTATTTCTAAAGGTGAAGTCACTGAAGATGAAATTACTCACCGCGTTACTAAAATTCTGAAAACCAAATATTGGATGAACTTGGACGAGTACGAGCCAATTAATGAAAAGAATTTGGTTGAAGACTTGAATAGCGCCGAAATGCAAATGAGTAACCGGAAAGTGGTTGAAAAGAGTTTAACCCTATTGCAAAACCACACGGCTCTATTGCCTTATGCTGAACTCGATTCTATACAACTTGCAACGGTTTGTATTGGTGGGAAATCGAACGGCAAAAACATCTTCCAAAACACAGTTGATTTATATGCACCTGCCAAGCATTTTAACGTATCAAGTGCACCTACTTTTAACGAGATTATTGAATTGAATGAAGGGCTAGAAGGAGTAGAGCATATAGTTATCGGTTTACACGGATTAAGACAATATCCAGGAAGAAATTTTGGCATTACCAAAGAGATGGTCGATTTGGTGAAGTTATTAGAAACCAAAGGGAAAATCTCCCTGGTTTATTTTGGTAATCCTTATGGATTAAAGCATTTAGAAAAATTGGATGAAATTGAAGCGGTTATGGTGGCTTACCATGACGGGCCATATCAACAAGAATACGCGGTTCAAGCGTTATTCGGCGGTATTGAGGTGAATGGTAAACTGCCTATTTCGGTTAACGAAACTTACCCTGCTGGTACGGGTTTAACCACTGAAAAGTTAGGCACATTTAAATACTCACAACCTGAAGAAGTGGGTATTAGCTCTAATGATTTGGTGCAAATTGACAGTATTGCCATTGAGGGAATTAAAGCAGGAGCTTACCCAGGTTGCCAAGTATTGGTGGCTAAAGAAGGAAAGGTGATTTATAAAAAGAATTTTGGTTATTACACCTACAATAATAAGAAACTTGTTACAGATGCTTCCATTTACGATTTGGCAAGCATCACCAAAATAGCGAGTACTACGTTTAGTGTGATGAAATTGCACGACGAGAAAAAAATTGAATTGGACAAACAGCTCTGCGATTACCTGCCTGAAGTTGTAGATACCGCCACTCATCTATATTCCGAAATTGTGATAAGAGATATGCTTAGCCATAAAGCAGGCCTTGCCCCTTGGATTCCGTTTTACAAAAAGACCTTGGCAAATGGCTACCCTAAGTACAATTACTATTCGTTGGTTCAATCAGGAACGTATCCGTACCGAGTAGCGGAAGATTTGTATATGCATAAGGACTATCCTAATCGTATAATGAGCGAGTTATTAAATACGCCACTCAGAGCAGAAAAAAAATACAAATACAGCGATTTAGGTTATTACTTTCTCAATATGATAATTGAGCGACAAAGCGGTTTAACGCAAGATGAATTTGTAGCGCAGAATTTTTATCGTCCTATGGGATTAAAAACAGCCACCTACAAACCCATGGAGCAGCATGACAAAGAGTTGATTGTTCCAACGGAAGATGATAGAGCGTTCAGACGTCAATTGGTACATGGCGATGTTCACGATCCTGGAGCAGCCATGATTGGTGGTGTTGCTGGTCACGCTGGGTTGTTTTCTAATGCCAATGACTTAGCTAAGATTATGCAGTGTTTTATGAACTACGGAGAGTATGGCGGCAAACGCTATATATCTGAAGAAACGGTTCGAGAATTTGTACGCTGCCAGTTTTGTGAAGAGGATAACAGACGCGGGGCAGGATTTGATAAGCCGGTAAGAAATGGGCACGATGGACCAACATGTCCTTGTGTTTCTTATGAGAGTTTTGGTCATACAGGATTCACCGGTACGATGGCTTGGGCAGATCCTGA
>CBFICO010000011.1:0-38497 GCA_965661115.1 Salibacteraceae bacterium | reverse complement strand
TGAACTTTTACTTTTTGTCTCCTGCAACGAAATGGTTTCAAGGCACCTTGTTACCTTGGTTAGAGGAAAAATACAACGACTTTTTAGGTTATGCTTTTAAGCGTAAAAATCCACTATGGTTCTTTTTTGGAACAATTTTCTTCTTGTTCTTTTCATTTATTCTGATGGGTATTTTCCCACCAAAAGTGATTTTCTTTCCAATTGGTCAGCCACAATACGTAAACATATTTATTGAGGCGCCGATAGGAACCGATATTGAAGAAACCAATGAAATTACCAAGGAGCTAGAAACCAGAATTATGGATTACATCACCAAATTTGACGATCCTTCTGGAAACGATATCCACGGTACAGGCAATAACTTTTTGGTAAAATCTGTAATTGCGCAGGTAGGTGAAGGAACCTCTGACCCTGCTCAAGGGCCATCAATGGCAAACACCCCTCACAAAGCCAGAATCACAGTGAGTTTTGTTGAATTCCAGTATAGAAGAGGCATTATGACTTCCGATGTTATGGAAGAAATCAGAAAGATTGTAAAAGGTATTCCCGGAATTCAGGTTACCGTAGATAAAAACAACGATGGCCCTCCTACTGGTAAGCCTATCAACATTGAAATTATTGGCGATGATTATAACGCGCTTATTGCTCAAGCAGAAAATATAAAAGGCTACATAAACAGCAAAAACATAGGTGGTATTGAAGAGCTTAAGTTGGATGTTGAGGTGGGTAAACCAGAGTACTTGATTCAAGTAGATAGAAAAAAAGCGAGACGTTTTAACGTATCTACCTATCAAATTGGCTCCACCTTAAGAACAGCCTTATTTGGTCAAGAAGTATCTACGTTTAAAGATGGTGAAGACGATTACGATATAGTTGTTCGTTTAAAAGACGAGTATCGTTATGATGCGGACAAACTATTGAACCAGAAAATCACTTTCCGTGATCAAACCAATGGTCAAATTCGTCAAATTCCTATTTCTGCTATTGCTTCAGCAGAGAAAACGAGTACTTATTCTTCTGTAAAAAGAAAGAACATGAATCGTATGATTACGATTACCTCTAACGTTTTGGATGGATACAATGCTAATGAAGTAGTTGCTGAAATTAAAGAGGTTATGGCAGATTACGACTTACCTGAAGAAAACGCAATTAGTTTTACAGGTGAGCAAGAAGAGCAAGCAAAAGAGATGGCCTTTTTGGGCAACGCGCTAATGATTGCGGTGTTCTTGATTTTCTTAATCATAGTGTCTCAGTTTAACTCTATGAGCACGCCAATTATCATTGTGGCAAGTGTAGTATTCTCGCTTATTGGAGTGTTTATGGGCTTAGTAACCTTCCGAATGGATTTTGTGGTAATCATGACCATGATTGGTATCATATCGCTTGCAGGTATTGTGGTAAACAATGCCATTGTACTCATAGATTACACCAATTTGGTTATGGAACGCCGTCGCGAAGAATTGGATATGGAAGAAGGGGCTAAGTTGCCTGTTGCTGAGGTTATTCGTTGCCTAATGGAAGGCGGTAAAACTCGTTTACGACCGGTATTGCTTACGGCAATTACTACGGTACTGGGCTTATTGCCATTAGCAACTGGAATGAACATCGACTTCTTTAAGTTATTAGCGGATTGGAACCCTGATATTTATTTTGGCGGTGACAACGTTATGTTTTGGGGGCCAATGAGTTGGACGGTAATTTTTGGATTGACCTTCGCTACTTTCTTAACCCTGGTTATTGTGCCGGTAATGTATTATCTGTTGATTCAATTTAAATACAGGATTGCTGGTTTCAAAGGCTAGGTTAACCGAATAAGCTAAACATTGAATTAGAAACCCCAAATTGCGTAAGTAATTTGGGGTTTTTGTTAGTTCAAAAATCCCAAATTATTCAAGCGCCAAAAAAAGGGATACAATAGTTATCGCACCTTTAGCCTATTTAATATTACCGGCAACCTCTGTTACCGTCACAGCAATAATTAAATAAGGTCCATTGCTCTGCGGTTTAGAACTCTATTCCATTCTTTAAAATCCTGTTTTGGGTAGCAACAATAATGGTGTTATTACTACCATTCTACACTAGTCTTTTTTAGACACATTTAGGAGGACTCCTAATAATACCAACGCAATTCCTAAAAACATACCCCACTGATAATCAACACCAAAAATGAAAAAATCAAAAGCTAAAGCGTAGAATATCCCAGTGTATTTCATGCTGGTTATGATAGTTGCTTTGTCTTCGTGTAACGCTTTGGTCATAAACACTTGACCTATTTGGGTAAATATACCCATGAGTACAATGGTGAGCCAATCAATACCATTTGGCCATACCCATCCGTTAATGGATAAAACCAACATTATGGGAATTGCCACCAATGGGAAGTATAACACAATAACCACAGGTCGGTCGGTATTTCGCAGAATTCGAATACAGTTATAGGCAAGCCCAGCAAAAATAGCTGAACCAATTCCAGCGATCATGTATATCGGTTTTAAATCTGGATTAAAACCTTTTACCACTACAATACCCAGAATTGATAACCCAAAGTACAACCAGCGCTTGGATTTCATGGGCTCATTGAGCATTTTAATGGCAAAAGCTGAGGTAAATATTGGCGATAAATACTGCAATACCGCCGCAGTAGATATGGGTAGATGTTGAATAGTAAAAAAGTAAAGGGTAAGTGCAATGGTTCCGAATAGCCCTCTAAGAAATAGAAACTTTTTATTGACACCAAGAAGCGAAATATTGGCGCGAAGAATAATTCCTAGGCTCAGTATTAGTGAAACAATTGAACGAAAGAGAACAATTTCAGTAGTAGGCAGATGAACAAGGTATTTTACGCAGAGTTGCATCAGTGCAAAACCTAGCACCGAAATCATCATGTATTGAATGCCTTTACTCAAGCTGGCAAAGGTGTTTGGTTTTAGCTAAATTCTTATTTCTTTTCTCTATTAAAATATACCTTGTAGAAATACATATCCTTGTCGGGATCGTAACCGCGTTCAATGAATTTCTCGTTTGAATTGGCCGCATTAAAATTCATTTTTATCTGAATATTGGTATCCAAATCAATAACGTTTTTGATTTTTCGTTTTTCTTTTTTTAGCGTGTCTTCAGCTACTTCAAAACCATCAATAGTATCAATTTGCTTGCTTTCTTTATACACCTGTTGGTAGTCGTCGAATCGAGATTTTAGTTCTTGAGGAGCATCTTGAAAAAGCTCTTCTTTAAACTCTTCCATAGAAAATTGCTCTTGGTGGGCAATAGCATCAACCGACTTAGCCATAAACATCGCCTGATCAGTAGGATTGCCTTCGGCGCGCACAACATCTTTCGAAAAATCTTTACATAAGTTGATTACGTTTTTAGTTAAGAACACATCGTTTCTATCGTCTTCTAGGTTTAAAAAGTGATCTTTCCAATATTGTGTATCGTAATTGTTTTGATCAACAATCATAACCCGATAGCCAGTTTCTGCCTCAGTATTGAATATTAAGCAGCCTTTATCGAGTTTTTTAACATCAATTCCTTTGTCTAAAT
This sequence comes from Salibacteraceae bacterium, assembly GCA_965661115.1. Taxonomy (GTDB): domain Bacteria; phylum Bacteroidota; class Bacteroidia; order Flavobacteriales_G; family Salibacteraceae; genus UBA6770. The sequence continues at coordinate 34,954 of CBFICO010000011.1, read as the reverse complement.
CTAGCATTACAAAATTGCCCTTGTCTCTAGCCCGAATAAAGGTGTCTTTTTGCTCCGATTTAAAAATGCCAATAGCCTCGACCAATTCTCCTTCAAGAATTAAATCGTTGAACTTAGCAACATACACCTCTCCAAATTTTATGTGTGGGTGTTCAGACTGATTGTACAGATGTTTTAAGATATTTATGGAGTATAAATGAAATTTATCTGGATCTTCAAAAATGGTTTTGGCGTAGGTGTACATTTCGTTCATGTTTAGGTCCACCTCATGTCTAAACTTGAACATTTCATCGGATTTAAACGGCTTCAAAAAGTACTTAAAGAGCACTTGATTTAATTCGTCATCCATTTCATACAATCCCATAGAGGGTGTGTATTCTTCATCTTTTGACTTATTGCCTACTGCATGTACGCTTAATAGTTCAAGATTCGCTTCAGAAATTTCAATCATTTTTTAATCTTTAAAATTCAAAAAACTTATTCTCGATACAATTCCATTCCGATAGGAATCGGCATCACTCGAATTGACAGTGTTTTGACTAATCATTTTCCGTTTAAATATTTTACGATAGCTTCAGCCACTTTTTCGCCATCAATTGCGGCTGAAACAATTCCCCCTGCGAAGCCGGCACCTTCACCACAAGGATATAGGCCCTCACAACCTGGGTGCTGCAAGGTTATATCATTTCTTGGGATTTTTATTGGAGAAGACGTACGCGATTCTACCCCTAAAATTTGCGCTTCGTTGGTATAATAACCCCTCATTTTTTGATCAAAAGCTTTTAAACCTTTTCTTAATCTGCGACCAATGTGTTTTGGTAACCACTCGTGCATTGGCGAGGAGGTTATGCCGGGAATATAAGAGCATTCGTTTAATTCGTTCGAAAGTTTTCCTTCTGAAAAATCGACCACACGTTGAGCCGGAGCTACTTGTGTTTTTCCGCCGGCAGTCCATGCAGATTTTTCCAATTGTTGTTGGAATACTAATCCTGCCAATACTCCATGCTGTTCAAAAGATTTTAGGTCTTCTAATTCAATAGCTACCACAACACCAGAATTTGCGTACCTAGAGTCTCGAGTTGAGGTGCTCATTCCGTTTACTACCAACTCTTTCGGAGCAGTTGCGGCAGGAACAATAAATCCACCAGGGCACATACAAAATGAATAAACGCCTCGCCCGTTTATCTGCTCTACAAGAGAGTAGGGTGCAGCTGGAAGGTATTTACTACGTCTATTGGTGCAGTGGTACTGAATTTTATCGATAAGTGGTTGAGGATGTTCTACCCTTACTCCCATAGCAAAGGGTTTTGCTTCAAGTTCGAGCCCCTTTTCATGCAGTAAATAGAATATATCTCTAGCCGAGTGGCCTGTGGCTAAAACAACCGCTTCTGCTTCAATGGTTTCTTGGTTTTGCGTTATCACACCGGTAACTTTTTTACTGGATATGGTTACATCTTCAACTCGGGTATCAAAATGAACTTCTCCGCCCGATTCCAATATGGTTTTACGCATGTTGGCAATAATTTTTGGCAGTCTATTGGTGCCAATATGTGGGTGCGCATCAACTTTTATTTCAGGTGTAGAGCCGTGTTCCACTAAAATATCAAGTACTCGATTTAAATCGCCTCTTTTTTTACTCCGGGTGTAGAGTTTTCCATCAGAATAGGTTCCCGCACCACCTTCTCCGAAGCAATAATTAGAATCGGGATTTACAATGTGTTGCCTATGCAGAATACTCAAATCTTTTCGGCGTGTTGATACGTCTTTTCCTCTTTCAACTACGATTGGTTTTAAGCCCAGTTCAATAAGTCTCAACGCAGCAAATAAACCTGCAGGACCACTGCCAATAATCAACACCCGTTTACTTTCTTTTACATTAGGGTAGGCTCTTTTCTGAATCTCTGGTTCTGTTGCTTTTTCGTTTAAGTACAGCCTGCATTTTAGTTGATACATTACTTGCTTCGATCGAGCATCAATAGACCTTCTAAGAATCTTTAAATCGGATATATTTTGGATGTTGATTCCTGTTTTTTTTGCACACGCCTCCGCCAAAAGTGTTTGATTATGTGCCTCTTCTGGCAGTACTTTTATGTCTATTTCTTGTTGCAAAAAGGGTGTTTTAGAAGTTATTCGAAGATAAATAATTAGCGTGTCGAACGGTTAAACAAACAAGTGTTTACAAGTCAAGCATTTAAGGAGGATATTTGATGAAAGTCCAATTATTTTAGTTCACCTAAGTTTACTGTACTGTTTTATAGCAATACATTTACCTAAAGATTATTTATGAACGCAGATCAGAATAACTCCTCGGGAATTAGACTATGGATAATTTTTGGTCTCTTTATAGGTCTTATTGTAGGATTAATAGTTTACGAAGTTCGACAGTACATAATGGCAAAAGAACAGCGTGAAAATTTTGAAGCTGTGCGTAAAATTCAATCCGAACAAATTAAAAAGGCTTACGAAGAGAATTTAAAGATTGAGGCAGAAGAGTCGGAAGATTTAATGCCAGTTTCGGATAGTTTATAATTCTAATGAAAGGAACTGTTTACGGTTCCTTGCTGGCTGCCTGGCCCTTCTAGCTCCAAAGTCACGTGTTCTATACCTTTGGCTTTAAATAGTTTTCTGACTTCTTTTTTTAGCCACTCGCTTTTTTCAACATCGAACTCTGCTGTGTAAAAAACGTGCATGCTTGCAATGTTAAACTCGCCATCTAGCGACCAAATATGTAGGTCGTTTACTTTTTCTACGCCTTCTATTTTTTCTGCCTCTAATTGAATTTCTTGCACATCCACATCGTTCGGAATTGCTTGCAGAAATATGTGCATAATTGACTTCAAATTCTTGAGTGCGTTGAAAAGAATATATCCCGCAATACAAAGAGACAAAATGGGATCTAGAATGTACCAATGGGTAAAGTAAATTATGATAGAGGCCACCAATACTGCAGCCCAACCCAAAACGTCTTCTAGCAAGTGGAGCATAACGGTTCGCTGATTTAGGGAGGAACTGTTTCCTTTTAACCTGAGCACGGCAATTCCGTTCATTATTACACCAAGTATTGCAAAACCAATCATTCCCAAGCCATGCACCTCTTGCGGTTCAATTAACCTAGGAATAGTTTGGGTAATAATTACTACTGAGCCAGTTGTAAGAATAACCACATTAAGTAAAGCTGCTAAAGTCGATAGCCTTCTGTATCCGTAGCTGAATTGATTGTCGCGTTTTTTGTTACTTAATTTTTCAAAATAATAGGCTGCACCAATGGCTAAAGTATCTCCTAAATCGTGAATAGCATCAGAAAGGATGGCGATTGAATTGGTGAGCATGCCCCCAATAATTTCTACAATGGTAAAGGTGAGGTTCAGGAAAAAGGCAACACTTAGGTTTTTGGTTATGGGGTGCACATGTATTCCAGCATGATGGTGATGATGATCGTGATCGCAATCGTGCCCATGGTCATGTTTATGCTCTGCCATAAATCAAAAGTAGCTTTACTCTTTCTTTACCAAAGCGCCTTTTTATTATTTTTTCGACTGATAAGAGAATTAACCCCCATTAACATATTCCATCCACGCAAATTGAACTTTTGAAGTTAATGGGTGTATCTGCCCATGATTACTACAAAAAACACTTTGGAGATAAATAAACAGAACGACGAAGCACTCATGCATTCAATAGCCAATGGTAACAAAAAAGCCTTTGACGAATTGTATGCCCGATACGAAAAAAAAATGTTCTACTTCTTTATGAGAAAGCTGAATAATAACCGTGAAAAAGCGGAGGATTTTCTACACGATCTTTTTATCAAGCTCATTGAAAAGCCAGAATATTTCGATAGTTCTAAGAAGTTTTCTCCTTGGTTTTACAGCGTTGGACACAACATGATAAAAAACGAGTATAAGAAAATGGAGGTGCGCAAGGTAATGGACAATAAAGCCGAACCGCTGCATATTTCTAGTTCTGGAAAAAGCCCAGAACATAAAACTGAAGAAGAATTGTTTAAAATAAATCTATTTCAGGAGCTGGCTCAAATCAATCAAGATTCGAGCACGGCATTTATTATGAAATACCATGAAGGTTACAGTATTGAAGAAATTGCTTTGGCGCTAAACATTAAAGAAGGTACGGTAAAGTCGAAGTTGTTTTATGCAAAACAGCACCTAGCTGAAAAGCTAGATATGTATAATCCTAAACTGTGAGGAATGAAAATGGATTTGGATAGATATTTTGAATTGGAAGAGAAAATGGAACAAGGCACTCTAACCGCCAATGAGGCAAAAGAATGGAATAGCCTTAACGCAAATTTTATGGATAGAGGTTTAATAGAGCAAACCATTACAGCGGACGATGTTATGGCGGATAACAAAAGCGTTAAGCAAAGGTTAGACTCGGCGTTTCATGCAAAATTTGGAGAAGAAGGAGGTAAGGTTGTAAAAATGAATAACGTTTTACCACTTAATAGCGGTATAAAACAGTTACTCAACCCACCTATAAATTGGGCTGCCGTAGCGAGTATAGCTGCTGTGTTTGTAGTGCTATTTACGCTAAGGCCAAACCACACAATAAATTCAAATCACATGTTGTTGGCCGATTCCTCTTTTCAGCAGCATTCGGATACTACTTTGATGCGGCCAGATTCGATACTTTTTTAAGTGAGGCATTTTGGGGTATTTCAAATATAGATTCCCGCCTTCGCGGGAATGACGGAAAGTTAAAGTGGTACAGAGTATTGAGTAGATTGAAAATTTTTTTAAACAAAAAGCCCCTCAATTGAGGGGCTTTTTCATTCTAAAAAGTTTAATGCTCCTAGCAGAACTCGTCGAATGCAGTTGTTAAGTTTTCTGCAATCATTTCTGCTGGGCGCCCTTCAATGTGGTGTCTTTCGATAAAATGAACCAATCGGCCATCTTTAAATAATGCCATGCTTGGTGAGCTTGGAGGGTAAGGCAACATGTATTTTCTAGCTTGAGCAGTGGCCTCACCATCTACCCCAGCAAAAACAGTGGTTATTCTATCTGGAGTTTTTTCGTGTTGTAAAGCCATTTTTGCTGCAGGCCTTGCATTTGCTGCCGCACAACCGCACACTGAGTTTACTACTACTAAAACAGTTCCTTCGTTATTATTTAAAACAGCGTCCACATCGTTAGGAGTGGTAAGCTGATCAAACCCAACACTTGTTAGGTCTTCTTTCATAGGGGCTACTAATTCTGGGGGATACATACTTATTTGTTTTTGTTTGAATTGCAATATTACTGCATATTATAGCTAGCAGTTCGTTAAAGTTTCCTAGTCTATTTAATATGAGAAATACGTAACATATTTGACATTCCTTTTTTAGCAATTGGCATACTGGCTATGTGAACAATGTAATCGTCCACTTCAACGTATTTATGTTCTTTCAAGAAGATTTTTATCTCGTCGATAGTGTGGTCGGTACTCACAAACTCATTGTAATAAAACGATTTTACGCCCCAAACCAAGCTGAGCATATCTAAAATTTTTCGGTTTGCAGTAAATACATATACAAATCCATTAGGACGGTAGCTGGCAGTTTTTAGGGCCGTATAACCAGAAAAAGTCATGGTAACTACACCAACTGCCTTTGCTGTTTTGGCCAGCTGTGCTGCACTGTTACAGATAGAGTCGGTTATAAATCTACGAGGAACATCCTCTGGAAAAATTTCGGTGTTGTAAATCTGGTCCGATTTTTCAATCCGCATCACAATTTTCATCATGGTATTCACAACTTCAACTGGATATTTACCCACAGAGGTTTCCCCACTCAACATTACTGCGTCTGCACCATCTAAAACCGCATTAGCCACATCGTTAACTTCTGCTCTGCTCGGAGCAAAATTGCTAATCATTGACTCCATCATTTGAGTTGCAATAATTACCGGTTTTGCTTTATTTCTGCATTGTTTTACAATGCTTTTTTGAATTAGCGGTACATCTTGCAGAGGGATTTCAACGCCCAAATCACCACGGGCAACCATTAGCCCATCCGCTTCATCAATAATTTCTTCTAGGTTTTCTACGGCTTCAGGTTTTTCAATTTTGGCAATAACTTTACTTGATTTTCCTGCTTCGGCAATGCGTTTTTTAAGTTCAACTACGTCATCAGCGCTGCGAACAAACGAGAGCCCAATCCATGGGATATCTTGTTCTAATGCAAATTCTAAATCCACCAAATCTTTTTCGGTTAGGCAAGGCATAGATATTTTGGTGTCTGGTAGATTTACCCCTTTTCTAGATTTTAGCAAACCTCCAAAAACCACTTTTGCCTCTACCTCATCTATACCGTTAGAGCTGATGATTTCAAACTTAAACTTACCATCGTCTAAAAGAATGTGTTCGCCAGGTTCAACATCCTTCGGAAAATTAGTGTAATTAATCCAAATGGCATTTGTATTGTTTTTGTCGGTTGTAAATGAAAGTGTATCTCCCACTTTTACCTCCAAGCCATCACCCATATCACCTATTCTGATTTTGGGTCCTTGCAGGTCAGCTAAAATACCCGTGTGTATTTCTACTTCTTCATCAATGCTTCTAATGCGCTTAATTACCTCCAGGTGGTCTTCGTGACTACCGTGAGAAAAGTTGATTCGGCATACATTTACGCCGGTTTCAATAAGCTTTTTAAGCACCTCTCTCGAGCTAGTGGCAGGGCCAATGGTGGCAATTATTTTCGTTTTGTTGTTTAGATATTTCATTTTTACATCAATAAGTTTTGCTTTGAGCGCAGTTCTTTTGGGTTTACTTCTACAGCTGATAATACCTCTTTTAACCCGCTCAATTGGCTAATAAATTCTTTTTTTCTGGACCTTTCATGTACTCCATCGATTATCATAAAGTAATCTATGTCTTTTCGTTCTGGAATCAACAATCCATTATCGCTTCGGTTCGAAAGTAAGCAGTAAAACAACTCTTGGTGCTCAATTGAATACGTGAAGTGCGAAAATTCTTGTTTGCCTTCTTCTTGTTCAATGGAATATGGAGCTTGCTTTACAAGGTCGAACTCGAATTGTTTGTTGATTGCCCAAGCTAAACGATAATCTTTAAAATGGCAATACAACCCAATAAGTTGAAAATCGTAATCGTACTCGAAACCAAGCGTTGCCATTCTGCAATATTATAGTATTAAACCGCTACAATTTGTTGATTTTATACAACTACATCACAATTAACGATTAGGCAATATTGAGTGCTTTTATTGCAGCTTTACTTGCTAATTGGGTTGCGTCTTTTTTGTTTTTTGCTCTTCCTGTGCCAAGCTCTTTTTCATTTAGCAAAACATTGGCTTTAAAGTGTTTTCGATTGTTTTCTGTGTATTCAGAAATTACAAACTCAATGCTTTCTTTTTGTTGCTGTGCCCACTCTAATAATTGGCTTTTGTAATTGGTTCTTTTTTCTTCAAGTTCTTTTTTACTACTATGCGAAAGGATAAGTGATTGCACATTTTTTTTGGCTTGCTCTAACCCAGCATCAATATAAACCGCGCCAATCAGAGCTTCTAAGCAATTACCCGGGATAGATGTGTTCTCAAGCAGTATTTTACCGTCAAACTGTATCCACTCAATCAATCCCATTTTTGACGCGCAGAGGTTAAGATTTTTTCGGTTTACTATTCTAGAGCGGTACTGTGTAAGTTTTCCTTCTGACTTTTGAGTAAAACTGTCCATAAGCCATTCAGCAACTACTAAATCAATTACACTATCGCCTAAAAACTCTAGCCTTTCGTTGTTTTGGTTTGAATCTGTTCGGTTATTGGTAGATTTATGTATTAATGCCTTTTCAAACAAATCAACATTGTTAGGAATATAACCTAATTGTGTTTTTAAATAAGTAAGAAGAGGGGAGCGTTTCTTTTTACGTTTTAAGAAACTAAACAAAGGCACTTATAATTAGCCTTTAAATTTTTTCACCACCACAGAAGCATTGTGACCACCAAAACCAAAAGTGTTACTCAATGCGCAATTTACTTCGCGTTCTTGAGCTTCGTTGAACGTAAAATTCAATTTTGGATCCAGTTCTGGGTCGTCTGTAAAGTGATTGATGGTTGGAGGAACAACATTGTGGTGTACAGAGAAAACAGAAGCAATAGTTTCAATTGCTCCAGCTGCACCCAATAAGTGTCCGGTCATGGATTTGGTAGAAGAAATGTTTAGGTTGTATGCATGATCTTTAAATACCCCTTGAATTGCCTTTGTTTCTGCAATATCTCCTAGCGGAGTAGAGGTACCGTGAACGTTTATGTAATCTACATCTGATGGGTTTAAGTAAGCATCAGAAAGTGCATTTCTCATTACGTTAAGCGCGCCCAACCCTTCTGGGTGAGGAGCAGTAATGTGATGCGCATCAGCAGACATACCTCCACCAACTATTTCGGCGTAGATTTTAGCTCCACGAGCTTTCGCGTGCTCCATTTCTTCTAATATTAGCGCGCCAGCACCTTCTCCTAATACAAAACCTTCCCTGTCTTTATCAAAAGGACGAGAAGCTGTTTCAGGCGAATCGTTTCTGGTAGAAAGTGCTTTTAATGCATTAAAACCACCAACACCGGCTTCAATTACCGAAGCCTCTGACCCACCCGTTACAAAAGCATCTGCTTTTCCTAATCGGATGTAATTAAAAGCATCAATGATAGAGTTTGTAGAAGAAGCACAAGCAGAAACTGTAGAATAGTTCGGGCCTCTAAATCCATGCTTCATCGAAATTTGACCACTGGCAATATCAGCAATCATTTTTGGAATAAAGAATGGGTTGAAACGAGGAGTTCCGTCGCCACTAAAAAAGTTTTCTACTTCTTTTTGGAAAGTATAAATACCTCCAATACCTGAAGCCCAAATAACCCCGATACGATCGGGGTCTTGGGTTTCTATGCTTAAACCTGCATCTTTAATAGCCTCATCAGACGCAACCATGGCGTATTGAGTAAATGGATCCATCTTTCGTTGATCTTTACGATCGATGAATTCACTAATATCAAAATTCTTTAGTTCGCAAGCGAATTGCGTCTTAAACTGAGAAGCATCAAATCGTGTAATAGGGGCTGCACCGCTAACGCCGTTTACCAATCCATTCCAGTACTCATCTGCATTGTTTCCAATTGCTGTTAGAGCACCTATTCCTGTAACTACTACACGTTTTAACTCCATAAAAGCTATTTAAGATTAGGTATTTCTTCTTTAAAAAAGGGGTGCGATTACTTTACGTTCTCGCTGATGTACTTCACTGCGTCACCTACAGTACCAATGTTTTCTGCGTGATCGTCTGGAATAGCAATGTTGAATTCTTTTTCGAATTCCATAATTAATTCAACAGTGTCTAATGAATCAGCACCAAGGTCATTAGTGAAGCTAGCCTCTTGAGTAACTTCTGATTCTTCAACTCCTAATTTATCTACAATAATTGCGATCACTTTGTTTGAAACGTCTGACATTTTAATTCAGTTTTAGATTTGAAATTTATGTTGCAAAGAAAAATATTTATTTAAATATAGTCAATGTTTTTTTTATTGATTGATTGTCAGTTTCTTATGCTTAAAAAGCGCTCGTAAATTGGTTTAAAAATCGAATATCGTTTTCAAAAAACATACGAATATCGTCAACTCCATAGCGGTTCATAGCTATTCTTTCTATACCCATTCCAAAGGCATAACCCGAATATTCGTTAGGGTCGATTCCGCAATTGGTTAAAACATTTGGGTCAACCATACCGCAGCCCATAATCTCTAACCAACCGGTTCCTTTTGTAATACGGTAATCCGATTCGGATTCTAACCCCCACCAAACATCTACCTCGGCACTTGGCTCAGTAAACGGAAAATAAGATGGACGCATTCTAATTTTTGCTTTTGGGCCAAAAAACTCTCGAGCAAAGTATTGCAACGTTTGCATTAAATCGGCAAAGCTTACGCCTTTGTCTAAGTACAATCCTTCTATTTGATGAAAAATACAATGTGAACGAGCCGAAATAGCTTCATTTCGGAAAACTTTACCTGGAGATATCGTTCTAATAGGAGGTTTGCCACCTTCCATTATGCGCACTTGCACCGAACTGGTGTGGGTACGCAACACCAAATCTTCGTCTCCATTTTTGTTTTCTACAAAAAAGGTGTCTTGCATATCTCTAGCAGGATGTTCTTCTGGAAAGTTAAGGGCAGTAAAGTTGTGCCAATCGTCCTCAACCTCCGGGCCTTCAGAAATAGAGAAACCAATACCAGCAAAAATGTCTATGATTTCTTGGCGAACCAATGAAATGGGATGACGAGCGCCTAAGGGTTTGTAATTTCCCGGTAGAGTAAGGTCATTTATATCGCTGCTTTGGTCTTCTTTATTTTCAACCGCTGTTTTTAAAGCAAGAATTTTTTTTTGGGCAAAATTTTTGAGTTCGTTTAACTGCTTTCCAAATTCTTTTTTCTGATCGTTGGGTACAGATTTAAACGCACCAAACAGCTCTTTAAGAATTCCTTTTTGACCTAAGAATTTTATTCTGAGTTCTTCAGCCTCTTGAGCTGAATTTACAGCTGCTTTTTCAAGCTCTGCTTTATATTGTTGTAGTTTTTCCAGCATAATTAAGCGGCGGCAAAAATAGTAATTTCCTTAGGCAGCTAAGAAAAGTTGATAGCGGCTTATTACAACCTTGCCACTTTTCTTAAAGCGAGTACCAGTTCGTCTTGTTTTTGGGTACCGATGAGGTAAATAAATCCGCCCTTATCGGTAAGTTCAACCGCTTTGCGTCCGCTGCAATAAAATCGGATAGTCCCCCTTCGGTGCAAATTGTACACCGGCCGGTTTAAGAAGTATTTACTGTAGCGTACTGGCTCTACGCTGGTAATGTTGCGCAAATCTATTTTCACTTTTCTGGAGGTCCAAAGGCCGTGGAGGGTAAGCGTGTGATCTTTTATGGTGGTTTTTAAAAACAACACCAACATCAGTACCACCGATAAAATCAACACAAACAAGCCCATTATAAAAAGGTAGTTAGCAGCTTTACCAATACCTAGCTCTGGGTTTTGCTCCGAGTACAAATAGGTTAGGAAACAAAAAATAGCCAAAACTAAACGGCGGTTAAGTGAGTACTTATTGCTGCCCAAATGCTGCGATTCGGTGTAGAGTACGTTGTTGTCCATATTTACAGATTCGTTATAGACATGATCAATTGATAAATTACTTTGTTTTCGATATATCCGCCACAGGGGATAATGAAACTGACGGTATTTTAATCAATTACTTTTCATGTTGTTTAAGATAACAAAGTAAACTTTTTTAGTGTTTTGTTTTACAGCGTAACGCCCATCTATCCGGTGGCCAACTAACCAAACAATATCCTTTCCAGAAAGAAGCACCATTTGTACCTGTTTTTCAGTTAAAGGTACTTTGTTGTCTATTAGAAAATCACTCACTTTTTTCATGCCTTTCATTCCAAATGGACGAAACTTATCTCCTTGTTGCCATTTTCTGAGTGTAAGTGGAAAAGTGAGTTTATCTGCATTGAGGTAGGCGAAATTAGTATCTGATGAAAACTTTTCTGGAACGTCAATTAAATCAAATGAAAGAGCTAGGGGTTGTTCAATTTTTTGATCGGTGATCGATATTTTTCTCTGGATAAAGGCACTTTTTTGTTCGTCTTCCTTTGTCTCTATTATAAGATAGTTTCTGTCAATAGTGATTACATAAGTAGGACTGTAAAACTGCTTTCCAACGCTAAAATCAGAGTTGCATAAATCGTTTACTGTAGCGATGTTAAATCCGAACGGTTTTAAGGTTTCAAATAGGTAATAGTTCAATGGCTTTAGTTCGGCAATCATTGGAATGCTAATGAGCCATTCTTTTTCTTTTTGAATAAGCAAATGTTTGGTGGTGCGTTCAACTTCTTTTTGAACCAATGAATTGGCAAGCTGTAAATGTTCTAAACTGGTTTTTAGTGCCGAATCAAAATGCGGGTAGAGCTCTTTTATCTTAGGGATAATCTCATTCCGCCACCTATTCCGTTCATATTTGTTAGAGGCATTGCTTTCATCTTCCCTGAACTCCAGTATGTTCTGCTTTATATAAGAGTCAATTTCGTTGCGAGAGGTTTCAATTAGCGGTCGAATTATATTTTTGTTGGTGGAACGAATACCACTCAACCCCTGTAAACCACTACCTCGCATTAAATTCATGAGTAGGGTTTCTGCTGAGTCGTTTAGATGCGTTCCTACACATATATAATTGAAATGGTGTTCTTTGGTCAACTCATTAAACCAACCATAGCGCAGATTACGTGCGGTTTCTTGCAAGTTGCCTCCTTCCGAGTTTAATATTTTTTGCGTGTCAAAGCGTTTTACAAAAAATGGTATACCTAGCTTTTTTGCGAACGCTTTCACAAAAATCTCATCGGCATCAGAAGCTTCACTTCTTAACTGAAAATTGCAGTGTGCAATTGAAAAATCAAGTCCAAGTTCCTTGAAAATAGTTGCCAAAACAATGGAATCGCGCCCACCGCTAACGGCTACTAAGTAGGATTTTGCCTCCCAATCTTTAATGTTGGTCTGTAACCAATATTGCACTTGTTGCTTCACGGGGTAAAAGTAATTCTTGTCCGGATATATTACAGGCGTCATTCCCGCGCAGGCGGGAATCTCCATCTTCTCTAAATCCATATAAAATGAAGTACCCCCACACACTACCTTTGCCATATGTTTCAAGTAGGAAAAGCACTTATCTCAGAAGAAGTATTAGAAGAAGAATTTGTATGCAACCTTTCGGCTTGCCGGGGTGCCTGCTGTGTAGAAGGTGATGGTGGAGCTCCTTTGGAGGAAGAGGAAGTAGAAATTATTACCAAAAACTTTGATAAGATGAAACCTTATTTAAGAGAAGAAGGAAAAGCAATTATTGAAAAAGAGGGGTTCTGGTACACGGATACCGATGGCGAAAAATTAACCAGCTTGGTTAACGACCGAGAATGTGTATTTGTAACCTTTGACGAGCGTGGAATTACGAAGTGTGGAATGGAAGAAGCATACATTGATGGTAAAACCGATTTCAAAAAACCAATATCGTGCCATTTATACCCAATTCGATTAAAACAATACCAAGATTTTGTAGCAGTAAATTACCACAGGTGGCAAATCTGCGAGGCTGCTTGCTTTAACGGCAAAGAACTAAATGTTGGGGTGTACCGTTTTTTAAAGGAACCTCTTGTCCGAAAATTTGGAGAGGATTGGTACAACGAATTAGCAGAAGTTGCTCAGAATTGGGCAAAGCGTTAATTTGTCAATTAGGTAATTTGATAATTTGACAATGTGATAATTCAGAAATCCGATAATTAAGTATCTATCTAAAATAGCGTCATTCCAGAAACGTAATCGAAAGGTTTGACGCAGGAATAACTGGGAGATAGTTATCTGGAATCTCCTATTGGATAATGAGATAACTTGATAATTGTGCAAATGGTTACTTAGTCAATTTGATAATTGAATAATCGATAATCGATTAATTGAAAACTGCCAGATTAAGAATCAAAAATCGTAATCTAAACACCCGTTTTACGCATCCTGCTAATAATCAAGCAGTTAACATTTAGGTAAAGTTCAGGATTCTTGAACTTAACTTTTGAGTAACACTTTAGGTTTCTTGTTATTTGTGGGCTAGCGGTAGTTATTGACAAGTAATTAACAGGGTAGGGCGTTCAAAATAATTAAAACCCAAGACTACACAAGGTTTTTTTAGGAAAAAAGATGCTAAGAGCAAGTCGACCAAAGTAAAACGTGCTATAATGAGGCATCCGCATTTTTTACCTTCATCTATCAACAGGTTAATGTTAATTCTGAATGTTGAAAACTACCAACAATTGTGAATTCTTTTGGCTTTTTGTGCCTTGGTTAATTAGACAAATTTGGGGTGTCAGGATGTGAATACTGTTTCGTTCTCTCGAGACATTCACGAATTACAAAACAAATAATTAAGGAAAATTTAGTATTTATCGATTTAGGTCGATGTTGAATCTTGGACACTAAAAAATAAGGAGAAATAAACATGGAAGAAAAAAAAGGAACCGAAGTTGACCCAGCCATAACAGGTGTTTTACCAAGCGAAGTAAACGAAGTTAAAACCGTACAAGAATTAGAAAAAGAAGAACCTATCCTTAAGGAAAACGGCGGAAGATTCGTGCTGTTTCCTATCCAACACAACGACATTTGGGAGATGTACAAGAAATCGGAAGCAAGTTTTTGGACTGCTGAAGAAATTGATCTCCAACAAGACACTACTGATTGGGAAAACAAGCTGAACGAAAACGAGCGTTTTTTCATCAAAAATGTATTGGCATTTTTTGCAGCATCTGATGGTATTGTAAACGAAAACTTAGCAGAAAACTTTGTTGCCGAAGTACAATATACAGAAGCTAAATTTTTCTACGGATTCCAAATCGCTATGGAAAACGTGCACTCTGAGACTTACTCCTTATTAATAGATACCTACATTAAAGACTCAGCAGAAAAAGACAAATTATTCAACGCCATCGAAACAATGGATTGCGTTAAGAAAAAAGCAGACTGGGCGCTTAATTGGATTGATAACGGAAGTTTTGCAGAGCGCTTAGTAGCATTTGCGGCTGTAGAAGGCATTTTCTTCTCTGGTTCTTTCTGCTCTATCTTCTGGCTAAAGAAAAGAGGTCTTATGCCAGGACTTTCTTTCTCTAATGAGCTAATTTCAAGAGATGAAGGACTACACTGTGACTTTGCTTGCTTGCTATATAACAACCATTTAATCAACAAACTACCAAAATCTACTGTAACTAAAATCATCACTGATGCAGTAGATATTGAAAAAGAATTCGTTACCGATTCACTACCTGTTTCTTTAATTGGAATGAACGCTACTTTAATGCAACAGTACATTGAGTTTGTTGCCGACAGATTACTTGGTGAGTTAGGTTGTGATAAAGTATATAACTCGTCAAACCCATTCGATTTTATGGAGATGATTTCGCTTCAAGGTAAAACAAACTTCTTTGAAAAAAGAGTTGCTGAGTACCAAAAAGCAGGAGTAGCCAATAACGATAAAGACGCTCATACCTTCAACCTAGACGCAGATTTTTAAAAACATTTTAGCCCCAAAACACTATGGAAGTAATAAAAAGAGACGGGAGACGCGAAAGTGTAATGTTTGACAAAATCACGGCAAGAATTAAAAAGCTTTGCTATGGTTTGTCAGATCATGTTGATCCAGTAGAAATTTCAAAAAAGGTAATTATTGGTCTGTACGATGGTGTTACCACTACAGAGCTGGATAACCTTGCTGCTGAGCAAGCAGCTTCTATGACGGTATCGCATCCAGATTACGCATTGTTGGCTTCTCGAATTGTAGTTTCAAACCTACACAAGCAAACTAAGAAGTCGTTCTCAGAAACTATGACGGATTTGTACAACTACATCGATCCTAAAACGGGTGATAAAGCGCCTTTGTTAGCTGACGATGTGTACAATATTATCATGGAGCACGCAGACAGAATTGATTCGCACATCATTTACGATAGAGATTTCGGTTACGATTTCTTCGGAGTTAAGACTCTAGAGCGCTCATATCTTCTAAAGATGAACGGTAAAGTTGCCGAGCGTCCACAACAAATGTTGATGCGTGTTTCTGTTGGTATTCACAAAGAGGATATTGAAAGCGCATTAAAAACCTATGACTTGATGAGTGAGCGTTGGTTTACACACGCTACTCCAACGTTATTTAATGCAGGTACACCTAAACCTCAAATGTCTTCTTGTTTCTTGCTAACAACAAAAGACGATAGCATTTCTGGAATTTACGATACGCTTAAGAACTGTGCTCAAATTTCTCAATCTGCTGGTGGTATTGGACTTTCTATTCACGATATTAGAGCTACGGGTTCATACATAAAAGGAACCAATGGGGAGTCAAACGGAATCGTACCAATGCTAAGAGTATTTAACGACACTGCTCGATATGTAGATCAAGGTGGTGGAAAACGTAAAGGTTCGTTTGCCATTTACATTGAACCTTGGCATGCAGATATTTTCGATTTCTTGGATTTAAAGAAAAATCACGGAAAAGAAGAGCAACGTGCGCGTGACCTTTTCTATGCTATGTGGACACCAGACTTGTTCATGAAGCGTGTTAAAGAAAACGGCGATTGGACATTAATGTGTCCTAACGAGTGCCCTGGTTTAGCAGATACACACGGAGCTGAATTCGAAAAATTGTACACCAAGTACGAGTCTGAAGGAAAGGGAAGAAAAACCATTAAAGCGCAAGATTTATGGTTTAAGATTCTAGAATCTCAAATTGAGACTGGTACGCCATATATGTTGTACAAGGATGCAGCTAACGGAAAGTCGAATCAGAAGAACTTAGGTACTATTAAGTCGTCAAACCTTTGTACTGAAATTATTGAGTACACTGCTCCAGACGAAGTAGCGGTATGTAACTTGGCTTCTTTAGCGTTACCTAAGTACGTAAACGGAACAGAGTTCGATCACGATAAACTGTTCGAAGTAACTTATCAGGTAACTAAAAACTTGAATCGTATTATCGATGCTAATTTCTATCCAGTTGAAGAAGCTAGAAGAAGCAACATGCGTCACCGTCCAATTGGATTGGGTGTACAAGGGTTGGCAGATGCATTTATCATGCTGCGTTTACCGTTCGATTCGCCTCAAGCTAAGCAATTGAATAAAGAAATCTTCGAGACTATCTACTATGCGGCTATGACGGCTTCTAAGGATTTAGCAGTAGAAGAAGGAGCCTACGAGACAATCAAAGGCTCTCCAGTTTCTGAAGGTATCTTCCAGTTTGATATGTGGGGCGTAACGCCATCTGATAGATGGGAATGGGATGTACTGAAAGAAGAAGTGAAAAAGCACGGTGTACGTAACTCATTGTTATTAGCACCAATGCCCACAGCTTCTACTGCTCAAATTTTGGGTAACAACGAAGCGTTTGAGCCATACACTTCAAACATGTTTACTCGCAGAACACTTTCTGGTGAGTTTGTGGTAGTAAACAAGCATCTTTTGCGCGACTTAAACGATTTGGGTATTTGGAACGATAGCTTAAAGAATAAGTTGATTGCTGCAAATGGTTCGGTACAAGCAATTGATGAAATTCCAGAGAACTTAAAAGAGCTGTATCGTACCGCTTGGGAGATTTCTCAGAAGAGCATTATTGAAATGGCTGCCGACAGAGGAGCATATATCGATCAATCTCAATCGTTGAACATATTTATGGAGAACGCCAACTTTGCTAAGTTGACCTCTATGCACTTCTACGGTTGGGAGAAAGGTTTAAAAACAGGTATGTACTATCTAAGAACTAAAGCGGCTAGAGATGCTATTAAGTTTACGGTAGATAAAACTACGCTGGAGCAGCCTAAAGCAGAAGAGCAAAAGCCACCTACTTCAAACGCAGAGGAATACGCAGCTTGGTTGCGTGCGCAACGCGAAAAAGTTGAAGAAGGAGACGATTGTGAAATGTGTTCTGGCTGATACCAGAACACATTCGACCGACGACAGGAGGTCAAATGTGTAGAAACTAATAACAGTATCGTCATTCCCACGTAGGTGGGAATCTAAAAATTAAAGAGTAAACCCCTACTGATGAAAATTGGTAGGGGTTTTCTTCTTGCATGACAACACCTACCCAATTCCCAGTATTTTTTTTCAACTCACCGAACCAAGCTTAAGGTTACCTATTTAATACGGAAATTTTACAATATGCTTACAACCAAATATTTAGCTAAAGGCCTTTTCCATAGTGTTGTCGTGGTCTCAACCTTGTCGGCTTGTTCAGAAAGTAAAAAAGCTACGCAAGAAGCGGGCACAAAGGAATTGGCAACCAACCCTTCAGAAGAGGTTAACTCAACAGAAATGGAAGTAAAAAACGAAGTTGCCAATGCATCGGTTCAATATACGCTGCAAGCCAAAAAAGCCATAAGCGACATTGTTAAAATGGATAAAGAAGAGTTGGCAAAAAGATACTCAATTATCAATACCGAGGGCGGTCCCAAAATAAGCGCGATGCTGTCTGGTGATGCAATAGATGCTGATGCTTTAAAAGCGCTTGGTTTGGAATTGTAGAGTAAAACTGGTGATATGCAAAGTGCGTTGGTACCCTTAAAAGAATTAGGAAATCTATCTAACATAAAAGGGCTTAAGTCCATTGATGTTCCTGTAAAGTCGAACCCGAAATAATAAACTATGAAAAAGAAATTACTCGTTTTATCATCTATTGCTGTATTGATGTTTGGTACGCCGGCAATGGCGCAACAATCAAAGCTTACACCAGGCGTAAAAATGCTTACAAGCGCGTATGAAAAATACAATGCGCAAATTTTTGAAGCTGAGGTAATGCACATGTTGTAGCACCTTATTCTCACAATAAGATCGATCAAAAAGTGGATATAATTGTTCATGCGGGTTCAGATTTTATGAGTGAAGCAGAAGCAATTGGTCACAAGATAAACTCTGCAATTGGCGATTACTACACCTTGCATATTTCGCCAGCAGATATAGAGTCGGTAGCTAATTTATCGTCGATAAAATATGTGGACATGGTACCGAAGTTTAGCAAGAAATTGAACTCTGCAAGAACATTGGTTAACGCAGACAAAGTTTATGCGGGAACTGATTTAAGTAACACCTATAAAGGTGGTGGTGTTGTATTAGGAATATTGGATTTTGCATTTGATATGACGCACCCTGCTTTTTATTATGCAGACGGAAGTGCAATACGCATTAAAAGGGTTTGGAATCAATCGGGAACAGGAACACCTCAGGAACACCTCCTGCTGGTTTTACTTATGGATACGAACTAACCACATCAACTGATATTTTAGCAGATGAGTACACAAGTCAAGATGGTTCACACGGAACTAACGTAGCTGCAGTAGCTGGTGGTTCGGCAAATGGTAAGGCAGAATACGAAGGGATTGCACCAAATACAGATTTAGTATTTGTGGAAGCAGAAAACGTTCCTGATGGTTTGAATTACGTATTTAATTACGCTAAATCGGTATCAAAACCATGTATAATTAACATGAGCCTAGGTTCGCATATAGGTCCGCATGATGGTACGTCAAGTACTGATAAAGTGATTGATCAGTTGGCTTCTGAAGGACAAATTATTGTTGGTGCTTGTGGTAATGAGGGTTCAACAAAATTACATATTGGCCACAATTTTTTGGGTGATACTATTTATATCTACCCATTGTTAAGTGAAGGAAACCAAGGTTTCACAACTGTTGACATGTGGGGCGAAAAGGGAAAGGATTTCTCGGTTCAAGTAGATATTTGGAGCAACACATTACAGATGTATATATATTCATCTGATTTTTTCTCTACTTCAATTAACGATAATGACGATACGGTAATTACAGTTGGCCCAGATAGAGCTGAGCTATCCTTTTCGGGTGAGTCTTCCAGCCCATTAAATCAAAAAAGTCACTTTCAGGTGGAGTACAGTTTAAATAACTCAGATTATGAAGTATACATAAATGTAACCTCGTCAAGTGACATGGTGCATATGTGGAATAATACCGATGGAAATGGTGGAGATTTTTCTTTGATAGATGGTGCTGGGCAAACACTTACTGGGTTTACAGGTGGTGTTGTTGAATACACTGCTGGAGAAATCGGAGCAACGGCAAACGATATTATTGCAGTAGGCGCATACACATCAAACAACAATTTTACTGGATTAAATTCAGTAGTAACAACTAGCCCTGAGACTTTGGGAGATATTGCAGAGTTTTCGAGTAATGGTCCTACTGCTGATGGCAGAGTAAAACCGCATATTACGGCTCCAGGAAACAATGTTATAGCGGCTGTAAATTCATTTGATAATAAAAATTATTTATTTGGCGGTGCATCAGAAGATGAGATAGTTGCTGGTACAACATTTAACAGTAAAACGTATTATTACGCAGGGCTCCAAGGCACGTCAATGGCTTCGCCAACCACTGCCGGAGTTGTTGCTCTTCTGTTGAGTTTAGACCCAAATTTAACCCCAGATAGAGTAAAAACTTTACTGAAAGAAAACGCAATTACCGATGGATTTACCGGAACTATTCCTGCTGTTGGAAGCAATGTTTGGGGTCACGGAAAAGTAGATGTTCATGCAAGTATGACGGCTCTAGAAGGTCAAGTGGCTGCTATATTTTCTGACGAAGTTTCAAACGGTGGATTAAACGTTTATCCTAACCCAGTTAAGGGAAGAATGAATATTGAAGCAGAAGCAGCAATAGTTTCTATTCGCGTAATTGACTTAACGGGTAAAGTGTTAGCGCAACAAGAACTTAATGCCGAATCTTCAGCAATTCAGTTGGATACTGAAGAATACAAAGCAGGTGTTTTCATGTTAGAAGTAAATACAGTTGCAGGTTCTGACGTGATTAGAATTGTAAAGCGATAGATTGACGGCTAAAGAAGTTAAAGTTTAGTTCTCCCAGCCTACTGTCAGGCAGGGATAAGTTCAGCTTTTAATGTCTGGGCACTCTAACTGACAGAGTAACTATCACAACAAATAGGCAAAGAATTCCATGCCGCCCGCAAGGGCAGTGTGGATGACCACGCCTCCCCAAATGTTTTTGGAATAATAGGCTAATACACCCAATAGATAACCTCCAAAAACAGAACTAATCGTTTCAGCCACAGGTTTACCAAAGTGCAAAACAGCGTAGGCAGCGGCCATTGGCAATATGGCATCTTTGCCTAAATACTTAGCAGCTCCAATTACCAAAAAGCCTCTAAACAGCAATTCAGTATTTAAGAAGTCTGTTAGATAAAAAAACTCAAATATCACCACGGAAACCCATTCCGGAATTTGATGCAGTGCGGCAAAATAAGCTCCCCAACTGCGTTGATAAACCGGGTAAAAAGTACCCAACTCATTCATTAAAGCACCAATTGCGGTTAAAGGAACTATGGCGAGTAATAGATATCCATACAAACTAAAATCAACACGTTTTAATTGCAAACCATAAAATCCGTTTTCACTTTTCTTATCCAACAATAGTTTTAGCAGCAATAACGAACAGAATATCGTAACCCAACCATAAGAGTTGTAGAGTACTTTGTAGCCGAAGAAGTAATCTTCAGAAGCTAAACCACCTAGAATTGGCTTGAGTAGATAGGGGAAAATCGAACGATCAAAAGATAAAATGAGCAACCCTAAAAACGAATAACCTAAAGCACTTTTTGGGAGCGTTAGTTCTTTTCCTCTAAATAATTTGAGTAGAAAAAGCACTCCAAAGTAGCCTATTAAATTCAGCCCTAAAAAAGCAGGTACTCGCTTAATTGGCGGTTGAATGTTGTCGATAAATCTGTTTTCGATGCTAAAGAAATAGTTCAGAAAGATGACCAAACCTATGTACAGCAACACCCACAAGTATTCTATAGGCTTTAAGTAACCGGAATGATACGCTTTGAAGTAGGAAAGGGCTTGTTTCATTTCTCTTACCCAAAAACCCACCCGATTAACCCATACATAACAGAGCTCAGCACTACCACGGTTGCGATGTTCAGTACCAAACCAATCCGCATCATCTGCTTAACCTTAATTTGACCGCTGCTGTAAACCACTGCGTTTGGTGGGGTAGAAATGGGCATCATAAACGCACAGCTAGCAGCCAAGGTAACCGGTATGGCAAATTCAACTGCCGGCACTCCCATTTGATCACTGATTCCAAATACCACTGGTAAAATCACGGTAACCAATGCTACGTTGCTCATTATTTCGGTAGTAAACAAACTGATTGCTGTTAATGTAGTAATTAAAATCCAGATACTGATATTTAGGTTTTGAGTAATCCAGTTACCAATTAAATCAATTGCCCCAACCGATTCTAATCCAGCAGCTAAGCTTAATCCGCCGCCAAATAGCAACAAAATACCCCAAGGCAAATCTTTAGTGGCTTTCCATTGCAGCACAAATTCTCTTTTAGAAAGACCAACCGGAAGGGTAAACATTAAAATACCGCCCAACATAGCAATGGTGGTGTTGCTGAGCACTGGGCCATCAAAAATGTAGTCGTTTACCTGTCGTTTAAACATCCACAAAACAGCAGTGAGTACAAATACTACCAAAACCATTTTCTCAGCTAGCTGCATTTTCCCTAAAGCTTTTAACTCTTGGTTTATTAGGTTTTTAGCGCCTTCAATTTTTGGTAATCGTATTTTTATCATGCCTTTGGTAAGCACAAAAAAGGACAGGAATAGCATGATGATCCCAAAGGGTAAACCGATTAGCATCCACTCGCCAAAACCAATTTCTATGTTGTATCGGTCTAGAAAAAATCCTGCAAAAACTATGTTCGGAGGTGTACCAATTAAAGTTATGGTGCCGCCAATATTTGCCGAGTAAGCAATGGTTAGCATAAGCGCTAAACCGAATTTCTTGTACTCTTTTTCCTGGTTGTTTTGTTGCAAAAGTTGAAGAACGGACATAGCTATCGGCAGCATCATAACTGTGGTGGCGGTGTTGGATATCCACATACTTAAAAATGCGGTGGTCAAACTAAACCCTAAAACTATTTGAGTTGGTTTGGTGCCTGTAAATCTCATTAAGTTCAAGGCAATTCGCAAATGCAAATTCCTTTTTTCCATTGCCAGAGCTATTATAAAACCACCCATAAACAGAAATATTATTGGGTTAGCATAGGGTGCAAAGGTTTCTTTTAGCGAAAACAAACCAACGGCTGGAAAAAGTATCATTGGTAGCAATGCGGTAACATACAAAGGAACGGTTTCGGCAACCCACCAAAGCAACATCCAAATGGCGATGCCGAGCATGCAAGCAAATCGAGTATCAGAGTCAGCTAAAAATGAAGAAACTACAAAAGCTAGTGGCCCCAGAAGTAAAGCGATTTTTTGTACAGCGTTCATTCCGCTAAGCTAACCTTCTATTTGTAAAAGTTCATCTCATCGATGTACTTAAAAACTGGTTCGGTTAATAAGTAACGCACATCGTGCCCGTCTTTAATGGATCTGCGGATAAAGCTAGCCGATACTTTCATAATGGGAGCGTCAGTCATTTTTACATTTGGGTGATTAGCAATGGCAGGCTTAGCTGCGGTTTTTTGAGCACCCTCGTTTAACTCTTGCTCTGTTAAGATTCGCGGATAAACAAACAGCTCGTGATTATTTAAAATACTCTCGTAATTGCGCCATTTATGAAAAGTTCTTAGATTGTCTTCACCCATAATCAAGGCAAATTCATGCATAGGAAATTTATCTTGAATGTACGCTAAGGTAACACTAGTATATGAAGGCTTTTCAAGGTTAAATTCTATATCAGAAGCGCGTAAAGAAGGGTTGACGTAAATGGCTCTGTTTATCAGCTCTAAACGATGATAGTCGGCAAGCAAACTCTCTTTCTTTTTAAGCGGATTTTGAGGAGACACCACCAGCCATACTTGGTCTAAATCGGTGTAGCTTACCATGTGGTTAGCAATAATTAAATGCCCCACGTGAATTGGGTTAAACGTGCCGAAATACAAACCTATCTTCATGACTCAATAAAGCTACTAATTTTCTCTTTTGCTTCTTCTATGGCTCTTTCTAGTTGGTTGTTTACCAAAACAAAATCGAATTGGTCCGCGTAACCTAACTCCTCATTTGCCTTACTTAAACGCATATTGATTTTTTCTTCCGATTCGGTTTTTCGTCCTCGTAGACGTTTCTCTAGCTCTTCAACGTTTGGAGGCATCACAAACACAGAAAGTGCATTTGATCCAAAGTACTTTTTGAGGTTTAAACCTCCAACTACATCTACATCAAAAATGACTACTTGGCCATTTTTCCAGATAGACTCTACTTCAGATTTTAGCGTTCCGTAAAATTGATCGGGATAGACTTCTTCATGCTCAACAAATTCGTTTTTGGTTATCCTGTTTTTAAACTCTTCAGGACTTAAAAACCAGTAGTCTTTGCCATTTTCTTCTTCGCCTCGGCCAGCTCTACTCGTAGCAGAAATTGAAAATGATAGTGTTTTCAATTCCTTTAATAACGCACGAACAATTGTTGTTTTACCCGCACCAGAAGGAGCTGAAAATATGATGGCTTTTTTATTCATAGACTAGAGTACGTTGAGTACTTGCTCTTTTATTTTTTCCAGTTCGTCTTTCATTTCAACCACGTGCCGCTGCATTTCTGCATGGTTAGCTTTTGAGCCAATGGTGTTAATCTCTCTACCCATTTCTTGACTTATAAAACCCAGTTTTTTGCCTTGCCCAACTTTTCCGTCCAGGGTTTTGGTAAAATAGTCAAGGTGCGATTTAAGGCGAACGTGCTCTTCGGTTATGTCTAGCTTTTCGAGGTAATAAATTAGTTCTTGCTCAAAGCGATTGTTGTCGAAGACAGCGTTTTCGTTTTTCATTTCATCAAAACGAGCCAATAGCTTTTCTTTTTTATTGTCGACTCTAGTTGGCGCAATTTTGACCATAGAATACAGTTTTTCGCGAATAAGTTCAATGCGTTTTTTTAGGTCTGCCTCTAATTGTTTGCCTTCGTCAGCTCTGAATTTATTGCAATTAGCCAATGCCTCATTTATAGTTCCCTTAATAGCTTGATATTCCTCCGGGTCAAATTCATGATTTTCAGATTCCATTACATTAGGCATGCGCATAAGTAAATCGAGTAGGTCTTTACTTTCGGTTTTTAATTCATTACCGATAGCCTTTAGTTGTTGGTGATATTCCACCACTAGGTCGGTATTAATTTTCATGGGAGTTGCCTTTTGCGCTGATTCCAAGGTTAGCACAAAATCAATTTTTCCGCGTTGCAATTCCTGCGAAATGGTGTTTCTAATCTCCAATTCTTTCTCACGATAGGAGTTTGGAACACGAACTTTTGTATCGTTCATTTTAGAGTTTAAGGTCTTTACTTCTGCACTAATCCTGGTGCCGTTAAACTCTTTTGAGGATTTTCCAAACCCCGTCATAGAAAGAATCATAAAAATTAAATTTTGGCAAAGGTAATAAAGCCCTCTCTTCAGAATAAGTTTGAACTAGATGTAAGTTTAGTGAGAAACGTCATTCTCTTCCGATAGTCACCGGAATGACTGGGAATCTATAAGTTTTTTTTACATTAAGCAAACCGTTTACTTACGATATATACTCCGGAAAAAATTAGAATAGCGCCAATTACTTTAACCAGAGTAACTTCATCTTTTCCCATCAGAATAGCGAATAAAGCGGCTAAAACAGGTTGTGTGTAGATGTAGGTACTTACTGTTGAAGGTTGCAATTTTTTAAGAGCAAAAATGTTGAGCAGGTAGGCGAAAAACGTGGTGCAGATTACTATAAAGGCTGTCTCTAACCATATTATGGTTGGAAAGCTCGACCATTCGATTGCCATAAAATCGGAATAGCCGAAGGGTAAAACGTAAATTAACCCAAAGGTAAATACCCATTTAATTATGGTTAAGGGTTGGTATTTGGTCATTAGAGGTTTAACGACAACCAGATAAACACCGTAAGAAGCTGCGTTTAGAAGTATCATTAAATCTCCCGGCCAGGTTTTAGCATCAAAAGAGAAATCGGCTTTAAACAGAATAATCAATAGTGCCCCAATTACACCCAAGGTTAGTCCAATTACTTTTTGTTTGGTAATGATTTCGTGCAGAATTATGGATGCCGCAATAATGACCAAAATAGGATTAGAGGTCATGATAATAGCTGCATTTATTGGTGTGGTAATATTCAATCCAGCAAAAAATAGAAGTTGATTCATGGCTACACCAAACAAACCACAAAGCGCAATTCTGGGCCAATCTTTTTTGTCAATTTTTTCGGAGCTAAGAATAGAGTGAAAGAACCAAAACAGCAGAGCCGCACCAACTACCCGCAAGAGAATAAACCCAAAAGGCTGAATATAAGTAGGCATTACATCCTTGGCTACCGAGTAGTTTAAACCGTAGATTAGGTTGGCTCCAAATAAAGCCAAGTGAGCTTTTATATTTGTGTTTTTCACAGCAGCGAAATTGACAATTTAAATTGCACGCTTTTTGAGAAGAAACAGAAACTTAAAAACAAGGTTTATGAAAAACATCATTTTATTATTCGTTTCAATATTAATAGCAAGTACAACTTTTGGTCAAGGAAAGGGAACCAAAGAAGTCCAATTTAAGGTAAGTGGCATATGCGGTATGTGTAAAAAACGCATTGAAGAAACAGCAAACTTGGCAAAAGGAGTAAAGTCTGCAAGTTGGGACAAGGAAACCGATGTACTTACCTTGGTTTACAAAGAAGGAAAAACTACTCCAGAAGAAGTAGGGAAAAAACTAGCCAAGGCTGGGCACGATAACGATTACGCAAAAGCGACCAAAGAACAGTATGAAAGTATATCAAATTGCTGTCGTTACAAAACGCAGGAAAAGCATTGATTAAAGTGCCTCACCAAGCGCTTCCACATTCTTTTTAGAATTCCCTATAAAAATCTGATTATCAATTATTACCACGGGCCTCTTCAGAAAGGTGTATTCATATAAAATCAGCTCTTTATAGTCGTGTTCGGTTAGAGTTTTTTCATCTAAACCTCTTGCCTTAAACTGCATAGATCTTCTACTAAATAGTGATTCGTAATTACCTGCCAAAGCATGCATTTCTTCCAATTGCTCCGGAGTTATTTTGTTAGTTTTGATGTCCTGAAAATCGAATCCTCTTGAGTATAAATCCAATTCAGATATGATTCGTTTGCAGGTGCTACAAGTAGACAGATAATAAACTTTTTTCATAACCTCAAAGGTAAAACGCACGAGCGATTTTGGCTAAATCAAAAAAGATATCTCCAGTAAGGCAATTATTAAGTCCTCAGCGAATTTTTATTCCTGTAGTAATAGGCTTAGCGGTAGCCGTTTGGTTGCTCTGGGATGAATTTGATGCAGAGGCGTTTAGTCAAATTTCTTGGGGTTGGACTACCGCATTTTGGCTGTTCTGTGCGTTGATTACGGTGGCAACGCGCGATTTAGGGTATATGTACCGAATACGCGTACTAACCGATAAAGAAATAAAATGGCGCAACAGCTTTGATGTAATCATGCTTTGGGAGTTTGCTTCGGCAATTAGCCCAAGCGTTGTAGGAGGGTCTGCTATAGCACTCTTTATAGTTAACCGAGAAGGGATAAGCCTTGGGCGAAGCACTGCTGTGGTAATGGTAACCGCTTTTTTAGATGAGCTGTTTTATATTCTAATGGTGCCATTGGTGTTGTTATTTGTTGGTACTAGCGATTTATTTCCGCCAAACCTCCAGAAAGAAATGTTTGGAGTTAGTTTGGGAGCCAAACAGATTTTTTATGTTGGTTATGGGTTTATTGTTCTGCTAACAACACTAATACTTACTGCTATATTTTTCGCTCCCCAAGCGACCAAAAAGTTTTTGGTAAGAGTTACTTTTTTAAACTTCTTAAAATTTTGGCGGGCGGATGCTATTCAAACTGGAAATGACATAATTACCACTAGCAAGGAACTAAGAGGAAAACCTTGGTCTTTTTGGGCGCATGCGTTTGGTGCGACTTTGTTTAGCTGGACGGCTAGGTTTTGGGTGGTTAACTTTTTAATACTTGCCTTTGGCGCCTTAACATTTAATGAGCACATGATGGTGTATGCGCGCCAGTTGGTAATGTGGGTTATTATGCTTATCAGCCCAACACCAGGCGGAACAGGCGTGGCAGAATACATGTTTGGGGAGTTTTTAGGACTATACATTGTTGACGGATTTGCCGGAATTATTGCCTTGCTTTGGCGCTTGTTTACTTACTACCCGTACCTGTTTATTGGAATAATAGTATTGCCAGGTTGGATAAGAAGGGTTTATCTAAAACGGAAGTTGATAACCTTTAAAAAGGGATAAAAAAAAAGCCTCCAATTTGGAGGCTTTATAATATAACTTAAATTCCTTAATCTGCTAAGGTACAAGTTTCATCATCAAATGCGTAAGCCTTGCAAACTGCTTCGGCATCATCTTTTTTAGATTTTGGGATAAACAGTGAATTGTCAACTACAGTTTCACCATTAAGTCTACACTCACAAGTGTAATCTTTTTTACACGAAGTAAAGGTTCCTGCGAATAAACCAACCGCAGCTAATAACATAAATTTTTTCATAATAATTGATATTTTTTGTTGGTTCAAATGTAACATAATTTAATAGCTGGTATAAAACCTGCTTATTTGTTTTCCAAAAACTCAATGGCATCTGCATAACCAACCCTTTCACCGTCGGCAATACCAATTAAAAATGCATTTTCTATACCTTTAGATTTAACTAGAGATAAGGTTTGTTCAGCAGCATTTTTGTCCGTTGTTTCTCCAGTATAATATCTGATAGGTGAACTTTGGATTGCCTTTATTTCCATTTGCAATTGATGTTCGTACTTAGCCAACTCGTATATTGGGTCGGTTGCCGAAACACTTGCCCCAACTTGTACCACTAAATACACAGTAGCGCGTTTTTTAATTTTAGAAACGGGCTTTGGTTTGCTTCGCGACTGAGCCACTATTGGGCTTGATGCAGCAGCAGGTGCCGTGCCTCTTAATTTTGCTTTAGCTTCATTTACTCCAACACGCTGTCCGTCCGCATAGGCAACTACAAAGGCATCGGTAACTCCTTTTTTGAAAATGCGATTTTTGGCATTGATTGCTTCGTTTAATTCTTGATATCTACCTACTCTAAACTTGTTTAAGCCGCCTTCTTCATAAATGTAAAAGTCCTCGTTTAAGCCAGCTATGCTTTTAGGTGGATTAGCATCTGCCCCTGCAGCAATCTGAACAGCAAAATACACCGATTCGGTAGGAGTAATTTTAGGTGTGGTCGGTTTTGGAGCAGATGTAGGTTTGGGCTCTGGCTTTGGAGTAGGAGTGGTAACCATAGGAGATGCAGGTGGGGTAGGAGGTGTTTTAATTTCAGGTTCAGGTTCTGGTGTAGGCTCAGGTTCGGGAACTGTATCTTGAATTATTTCTGCGATGGGTTCTTCTACTGGTTCAGGAATAGGCTCGAGTTCTGGTTCAGGAGTAGGCTCTTCTTCTGGAACCTCAGATATTTCTTCTTCAACAGGATCTGGAGTTGAGGTTGTATCTGTTATTGGCTCTGGGGTTGGTGTCGTAGGTTCTTCAATAACTTCGGCAATTGGCTCTGGTTCTGTTGTAGTTGTATCCGTTGCTACTTCTTTGATTTCTTCAGTGTTTTCTGCAACTGGTTCCTCTTCAGGTTCTTCCGGTTCTGGTGCAGCGGGCTTTGGCGTTTTACACGGGTCGTAAATGTACTTTGTAAATTCCGTAAGAACTGTCCAAAGTTTTTCGGTTTTTGTTTTAAAAGCTGCGTATTGATCGGCTTTCTGTTTGGCCAAATCAACACTTTGTACCTTTTTGATTAGGTACTTTATTTCAACTATTTTTTGATTTACTAGATTGAAATCAAACCCTTCGCATGCGCATTCTTTTCTAAGGCTAATTTGGGTTATGGAATGGCTCATTAAATCTGCTTGTTTGTTTACAGACTTTATTAAACGAAGCATTTTTTCGTCAGTGGTTTTATTTTTTTCGTCGGCAGCGGTTGCAGCTAATTTCCTACAGGTTGCTAAGTCTTCTTCCACACTTTTCATCTGATCTTGAACGATGCTTAGCTCGGCTTGAAACATGTCACAGACGTCATCAGCCTTAATTTGAATTGCAACTACCGATAAACACAATGCGAGTAAAAATGCTTTCATATTTTTCTTTTGATTAAACCAAATTTAGTTATTCCAATGAGTTAGAAGGAGCGATTGATTAAAATGGAGTAGCAAAAAACTGTTCAACAAATAGAATTGAATAAGTCCTTAAACGGCATTTATCTTCAAAGGTTTTAAACCAACACATTTGCACAAAACACATTTGTTATGCGATATTTTACTCTACTACTTTTCTTTTTTGTTTCTAGTTCGGTTTTTGGCCAAGATTGTTACACCAAGTATCGTAAGGCTTTTACAGATAGAGGAGCCGAAGAAGTTACAGATAGCACCTATGAAGGAGTAATTGTTGCTATTAGGGAAGGAAACGAAACCAATTGTTTTTTGGGTATGGTTTCTGTAAAATCAGGTAAAGTAGTTCTGGACAATTTTTATATTGCCTTAGAAGACGATAGTTACGAAAACATTGGCCCTCGCTTTAAAAACTACAAGCCAGTTGAGATTAAAGATGGAATATCTCAAATAATAATTGATAAGCGCGACAACCTTTACAATGTGATTTTCTTGGATCACCTAAAGCCCAAGAAGAAAGGCTTTAAAAAAGCGCCAGACTTCGACCTGGATTAACGCTTACTCAATCGCTTAAGTACCATTTCATTTTTCTCGGTATCTAAAATGGTTTTGATGTTTGTTTCAATTGCATCAAATCTAATTTGAAGTTCCTCTACCTTTTCATTTGAAGTAGCATCTCCTTCCGTAATGGTTTCGCTTGCTACTGAAAGTTGGTTTTTAGCCGAGTTGTAAAAATCAATTAGACTATTCGCGGCTGAGGATTTAATCCAATTTGAGTTTGATTTTAGTAATGTTTCTCTAAAAGTGGCGTAGCCTTGAACTAATAGTTGGGTGTTGTTTAATTCAATTAAATAATCAGAGAAAGAGTGCAAAAACCCAGCTTTTTTGTATGCTCCAATGACATTTAAATTTTTTTGAAAGAACTGGTAATGACTTTCATTGCCAAACTTTGAATAAGCTTTGGCTATCACAACCTTTAGCTCCCCATTGTCTTCGATTTCTTGTGCCGCACACAAAGCCAGTACTTTGGCGGTATCTTGTTTATCTATTCCAGCTTGAATTGCCGTTTGAATTACAACATAAGACGAATCTTTGTTTGCATTAAGGTAATACAATGCAACCTCTTCTTGGGTAGTTATTAAATAACGCAATAGGCGATAAGCGGTGCTTCTAACTTTTGAGTTAGGGTCGTTGTAGGCACTTTTTTCAAACTGTTTTATTCTAGTTGTTTCAGCAAATTCTGAATTGTTGTACAGCCCTTTTAAGGCAATATTTCTGATACTATGGTATTGGTGATTTAACCCTTCTTCAACGGCCAATTTGCATTGTTCGGTTTTGGGAAAGTCCCTTTGGAGTTTAATCAAGGCTTTCGCCGTTCCCTCAAAATCGAGGTTAGCTTTAAACTGCAAATACCAAGATTCAGCGGAGCGATTTGGCTCAGAAACTTCGGCTAGTAAGTAGTGTTGAGCATCGTAATCCGTCCAATCGTTTGCTGAGCCTCCCTTCAGATAAAAAGTATCAACCTCATTTTTAATCCATACTGAGTCAAGGAGTGATTTGCCGTTTGAATAGCCTCTAACCTGCAACGGAATTTGATACAACGGAAACTCATTCAAATCTTGTTGTTGTTTTACCACCATAAAGTTTTGTTGCTTCAATGTGTCGAAATGATAGGAGATTTCTAAAACTGGATGACCATTATCAAAAGCCCATTGATTAAAAAACCAGTTTAAATCGGTGCCCGTTACTTCTTCCATAATTATGCGCAATTGGTGCATTTCAGCAGATTTGTGTGCGTAAAGATTTAAGTAGCGTTTTAATCCTTCAAAAAACGCCTCATCGCCAATAGCAGTTCTAAGCTGATGTAAAATACAGGCACCTTTTGAGTATGTATGGCCATCAAACATATCCAGCTTTTTGTTGTAATCAAAACGCACAAAATCAACTTGCTTTACCTGTGCTTCTCTAAAGTAGCTGTTCATTTTGTTTAGGAGGTTTTGTTGAGCATCAAAAGCCGATTTACTGTGTTCAACCCATAAGTATTCTCCATAAGTAGCAAATGCCTCATTAAGGGCAAGATTGGCCCAACTCTCGCAGCTCACCAAATCGCCAAACCATTGGTGAAACAACTCATGGGCAATAATTCCCTCTTGAGGATAGTCAATAAGCTCACGCTTGTGTCGTTGAACAAATTCGCCGTGAATGGTGGCAGAAGTGTTTTCCATTGCTCCTGAAACAAAATCACGAACCACCACTTGCGCGTATTTATCCCAAGGATAATCTACCCCTAAAACAGTTGAGTAGAACTCCATCATTTTTGGTGTAGCTTTAAAAATGTGAGGCGCATCTTTGACGTATTTTGACTCTGTGTAATAATCTACATCTAAGTCTCTCCAGTCATCTTCATAAATTGAGAAATTGCCAATGGCCAACATAAATAAATAGGGCGAATGTGCTTTGTTCTGCAACCAAATATCTGTTCTAGTACCATTACCGTTTTCTGTAGAAAATTCCAATACTCCGTTGCTCAAGGTTTTGAGTGTATCAGGAACTGTAATGGCTATTTCTTGAGTAGTTTTTTGATTGGGCTCATCTAAGGTTGGGAACCAGCAAGATGAATAATCGGTTTCACCTTGCGTCCAAACTTGCAAAGGTTTACCAAGAGTATTATTTAAAGGATTGATAAAATACAGTCCTTGCCCTCCTCTTATTGCCGAGCCGCTAACCTCTTTTACTTCGTTTGGTTTTGCTAGGTAATTAATGGTGATTTGAAGCGTGTCGTTTTTAGAGTAACTCTTATCCAAGTTTATGGCTAACACTAAATCATTGTATGAATAATTGAGTTTTATTGAGTCGTTGTCTGTAAGTCCAAGGTCTTTAATTTCAAATGCTTTAGCATCTATAAAAATACTGTTTTGCGGGTAAAAATGTGGGCTTACGGTTAGTTTTGCTTCTCCAATTACATGTTGTTTTTTAAAATCAAAAGCTATATCTAACTCGGTGTGAATTAAATCCCAAATTAATGGAGTAGTGGCCTTATAATAGGGTTGTTGTGATGGAGGTTTTGGTTGTATAGGTTTTGATGCTTGAGGGTCAGATTTTTCAGTACTTGAAGTTTCTTTTGAGCTACTGCAGCCGATAAAGAATAGAGCACTAATTAGAATTAAGATATTGCGCATAAGCAAATGTAGAAATCTAACCTTTTTGATAGCTGCCAATTCTTGATGGCTTAACAACAGCATTTAGTTGATTACCTTTTTATTTTAAGACCTATTTTTGAAGCTCAAAATTTAGGCAGATGAAGGTTTTAGGAAAAGACAACGCATACGATGTAGAGATTGATACAGAAGGAAACTTAAACTTAAACGGTGAAACGGTGAATCTGGATGTGATTTCAGAGTCTGAAAATTCTTTTCATGTAATTAGAGATGGCGTTGGCTACGATGTGTATATCGTTGATAAGAACCCAGAGTCTAAAACCTATTCCATTAGCATTAACGGACATAAATACGAGGTTCAAGCAAAATCAAAATTTGATGAATTGTTGAATCAGTTGGGTATGTCAAGCATGATGGAAGCAAAGGCCGATGATTTAAAAGCACCAATGCCAGGTTTGGTGTTAGATATTTTGGTAGAGGCTGGGTCTGAAGTTAAAAAAGGTGACGCTTTGCTAGTGTTGGAGGCCATGAAAATGGAAAATAACATTAAAGCCAGTGCCGAAGGTGTCGTGAAAAGTGTGGACATAAAAA
The DNA here is from genome assembly GCA_965661115.1 of Salibacteraceae bacterium. Classification (GTDB taxonomy): domain Bacteria; phylum Bacteroidota; class Bacteroidia; order Flavobacteriales_G; family Salibacteraceae; genus UBA6770. The sequence goes on along the minus strand of CBFICO010000011.1, from coordinate 1,459 downwards.
AAGGACAAGCGGTTGAGAAAAACCAAGTCCTTATTTCATTCGAGTAAAAAAACTCCCAAAAGGGAACTACTTACCAAATTAATCTTTGGTAAGTAGCTTAAATCCTTTTCCGTGTACGTTTACAATCTCAAGGTTGTCGTCTGCTTTCAAGTATTTTCTCAGTTTGGTAATGTATACATCCATACTTCTTGAGTTAAAGTAAGAATCATCTCCCCAAATTCTGTTCAACGCATAACTTCTGTCGGTCACCTCGTTTAGGTTAAGGGCTAACAACTTAAGCAAGTCGTTTTCTTTAGAAGTGAGCTTTTGTTTTTCACCATTAATCACCAACTCTTGCAATTTTGAGTTAAAATTGAATTTCCCAATTTCAAACTCCTCTTGTTTCTGGTGATCGCGTTCTTTTTTAGTTCGTTTAAGAATAGCTTTAATTCTCAAAAGCAATTCTTCCATGCTAAACGGTTTAGTAAGGTAGTCGTCAGCTCCAAGGTTAAATCCCTCTACTTTATCTTCTTTCATTGACTTAGCTGTCAAGAAAATAATTGGAACTTCTGGATTTATTTTAAGCACATCTTTTGCTAATGCAAAACCGTCTTTCTCTGGCATCATTACATCAAAAATGCATAGGTCATAATGGCTTGTTCTAAAAGCCTCTAAAGCCTCTTTACCGTTACGTCTTAGGTCAGCAGAAAAACCTTTTGCTGCAAGGTATTCAGATAATAAATCACCAAGGTTGTGATCATCTTCTGCTACTAGTAATTTTATTTCTTCGTTTTCCATAGTTTTTAATCTTCAATGATGTTCATCGGCAATGTGACGGTAAAGGTACTTCCTTTGTTTAATTTGCTGTTCACTTTTACCGTCCCACGGTGCCTTTCAACCACTGTTTTCACATAGTTTAACCCAAGTCCAAATCCTTTAGCGTCATGCAAATTACCCGTTGGGACTCGGTATAGTTTATCAAATATTTTATTCAGGTTTTCCTTACTAATTCCAATCCCATTATCACAAACTGAAATGATAAGATTGTCCTTTTCATTTTTGGTTTTAATGTGAATATCTGGATCCTTTGGAGTGTATTTGATAGCATTATCAATTAGGTTGTATATAGTATTGGTAATGTGAACTTTATCGGCCATTAAGAAATCCGATTTGGCGTTTAAGTCAAGGTTGATATTTCCATTTTTTTCGGATAGTTGCATTTGAAACTTAGAAGCGGCATCTTCAATGATCTGATGCATTGGGGTTGGTTCTAAGTTCATTTTAAACGCCTTACTTCCCCAAATGGCGCTTTTCAGTACGTTTTCAACTTGTACTCCTAAACGCTTGTTTTCTTGACCAATAATTCCAATGTATCGGTTCATAAGGCTGGGTGTTGCGCTAATGTCCGGATCGCTTAGTGCCTCGCAAGCAAGAGAAATAGTAGAAATTGGTGTTTTAAGTTCGTGGGTCATGTTGTTTA
>CBFICO010000010.1:0-40414 GCA_965661115.1 Salibacteraceae bacterium | reverse complement strand
TTCTTTAGATTTAATGCATACTACATGCAGCAAGTTTATACCGACCAACCTGATTCTGCACCAGGAATTTGGAATAGATTAGAGTATAGACCTTTAGAAGGTTTTGTTTTTGCAATTACTCCGTTCAATTTTACATCAATTGCAGCAAACTTATGTGCCGCTCCAGCTATGATGGGTAACACCATTATTTGGAAACCTTCAGACACTCAGATTTATTCTGCTCAAGTGATTATGGAGCTGTTCAAAGCTGCTGGTTTACCCGACGGCGTAATTAATATGGTAACCGTTGACGGACCAGAGGCAGGAGATGTTGTATTTAATCACCGTGATTTTGCAGGCTTGCACTTTACAGGTTCTACTGGAGTTTTCAGACATTTATGGAAAACTATAGGAAACAACATAGATAAGTATAGAAGCTACCCACGAATTGTTGGTGAAACAGGCGGCAAAGACTTTATTATGGTTCACAACTCAGCAAATGTTGAAGAAGTTGCAACAGCTATTTCTAGAGGTTCTTTTGAATTCCAAGGACAAAAATGTTCTGCAAGTTCAAGAGTTTACTTACCAAAATCAATTGCTACGGATGTAATTGACAGAGTGGTATCGGACGTTAATTCCTTTAAAATTGGCGCACCTTTAGATTACGGCAATTTTGTAAATGCTGTAATTGACGAAAGAGCCTTTGATAAGATTGCAAGTTTCATTGATCACTGTAACGCAGCAGAAGATGCTGAAGTGGTTGTTGGTGGTACTTATGATAAAACTACGGGTTACTTCATTAACCCAACAGTTGTGGTTACAGATAATCCTAAGTTTAAAACCATGTGCGAAGAAATTTTTGGGCCTGTGGTTACCATTTTCGCATACGATGATAACAAGTACGAGGAAACTCTAGAATTGTTGGATAGTACTTCAGATTATGCTTTAACAGGTTCAATTATCAGTGGTGATAGATACGCAATTGACTTTGCTATGAAGAAACTTGAAAACTCTGCTGGTAATTTTTACATCAACGATAAACCTACTGGCGCTGTGGTTGGACAGCAGCCATTTGGCGGAGCTAGAGGTTCTGGTACTAATGATAAAGCTGGTTCGTATTTAAATCTAGTTCGTTGGGTTTCTCCCCGAACTATTAAGGAAACATTTGTTCCTCCTAAAGATTATAAATATCCATTTTTAGGATAAACAGCAACAAACTCGAATAAAAAAGCCCGTTCAACAATTGTTGAGCGGGCCTTTTTTATGCTTTAAGCTTATAGTTATTCACTTTTAACGAATCGAATTGTATATTTATTATCAATTAAAACAAAGTACAATCCTTCGTTTAACTCTTCAATTTCAATCAGAACAGAGTTTTCATTTTCTGCATGAATATAATAACCCGAAGCTTCCCTTCCTGAAACATCTACAATACTGAGTTCAGAATACTCTGTCAGCCCCTCAATGTTTAAGAATTTATTTGATGGGTTTGGATATAAAGCAAGCTTAACCTCCTGTATCTCACCTCGTGCACCAAGGTGAATTGTATCTCGAATTACAATGGTATCTGTGACTCTTATCGTATCAGTAACCGTTAAAGTATCTACAATTCGAACAGTATCTCTAATCGTAATGGTATCTCGAATTGTTAGCGTGTCTGTTGTTCTTAAAGTATCTTTTATTCTTAATGTATCTGTTGTTTTTATCGTATCCCGAACTACAACCGTATCTCTACAAACACAATTGCAGGATTTTGTATTCAGCGAATCAATCTGAGATTGAGTTAAAACGTCTTCATATATAATTAGCCTGTCAATATCATAGCCAGACAAACCATCAAAGGTATTTCTTGGCATACCAATATCAATTTTAGCTAATGGATTTGAATTTATTGTTCGATACATACGTTCAGGCTGCTTGGCTTCAAACTTTCCATCTATATACATAAAAGATGTATCACCATCCGTTTGAAATACTATTTGATGCCATTTTGAGTCGTTAATCTTTTTAGTGCTGTAAAGTCGACCAGAACCTGAACCATCATAGTACCCACTTACCCTGCCATCAGATTCTATTACCAATCCACCACCTGAATAAGAACCTGCATAGATTGCACCATGACTAACGATTCCAGTACCATTACCCTTAACCCAAGTAACCAAACTCATTCCGCCCCATCTGGCATTATCCAAAATTAATTTTGATTGCATCCTTTTTCCTCTATTAAACCTAATAGAGCTGTCTTTCGGATTAATTGTCTGTCCCTGATTATAATTGAACGCAGATCCCGTTCCTGTAGATGAAAGATGGTTAAAATTAACAGAACTATCTTGTCCACTTCCATCAAAGTGGTAGTCTGCATAAATTTTTTGCCCAAAACTCATACTGCTAGTTAGTAGAAATGCCAGGATTGTAATAATTGAATAGTAATTTTTCATAGTTGTAATTTTGTGCGAACGGTTGAAATCAAACGACCTTATTATTATGTTAGATTATCGATTTAATTTACTTGCTATCGAAAATACTCACTATTCTTTAATAATCAAAACATTAACATTTTCACCTGTATTTATTTCAATGAGATACATACCTGCTTTAAAATCTGAAATATCAATATTTTGTATAAATCTATCCTCAACTTTAATTTCCTTCTGCAACCTACCATCAATGGTTTTTATTCGAATCGTTTTACCAAGCCCTTTCTTATTTTCAATAGTAATAATACCGTTGCTGGGGTTAGGAAATACTCTTACTAATCCCTTATCTGTTTTATCATTAAAACCGGTAGGGGCTATTATGTAACAGTCTGAGGTATCAAAACAACCATTTTGCTCAACTTCAACAGCGTACTTTCCGCCTTGTGCAATGGAGAATGTTTTACCGAACTGTCCTGATACCACCAAGAAGTTATTATCGCAATCTAACCACTGATACTGCGCATTACTAGCTGACGCTTCTAACACATTCCCACTAACATTTACATCTGTATTTACAGTTTTAACAGTTAACTGAACAGAGTCTTTTCCGGCACAGTTTTGAGCATCGAACCCCTTAACAATATAGGTTGTCGTTTTTTCAGCTACGTACGTTTGCCCATTCTGTAAACCATTTGTCCATTCAAACCTTGGTGCTCCAGAAGCATTTACTGAAAAAGCTTGTCCTTTACATAAGTTATCTTTACTAATTGTTGCTCTAACTATTGGTCTGCTTAAACATTCCCTGTACTCGTAATGTAGCTTGTAGCTTTCGGTTAAATCATCATTGTCTGACTCCGCAAACACCTTAAAATACATGTTTGTTCCAGCTTCATAAGCCGGAATTTTTGTTACTGAAACGAATGTGTCACCGACTGTTCTTTCCAGTTCAATTGTGTTTAAATAAAGGGATGTATCCTTAGACCATTTTAGGTAAACCTTTTTTAAAGAACCTGAATATTTGACAACTGCTTTAACTTCAATATCCAAATCTTCTTTTGGCTGCTGCATGGTAGGTACTTCGCTAACCATTATCTTTTCAATTTCTGGATAATCAACACGGCCAACTAATTTGTTATCCCACATACCTCTACCCCAAGTAACCGCACGCAAAGTATTTGTAGCCCATTGAATATCTAACTCTCGTACTGAAACTGCGGGTAAATCTTTACTGTACAGTGTCCAGTTAGTGGCGTTCATTGATTTGTAATAAATACCTCGTTCACCCCCTACATATATGTATGAACTATCCGAAAAATCTATAACTGCAGTGCGCAAAGGCATTGCTGATAAGTTGAACGATATATTTTCCCAAGTTTTGCATAAATCATGAGAAACATAAACTCTTTTATTCTCATCTTGATAACGATCGTACGTAATCACAACTGTATTATCGTCATTAGGATCAAAAGCAATCCAAGAAGGTGAGTTGGTATTTGGCAAATCAGAAGTAATTTCCGAAAACGTTACACCCCCATCTCTAGAGATTTTCATTCTGTTATTACGCGAAATCAAAATTATTTTTGAGTTATTGTGTGCAATTGCAGCATGTCTGATGTTACCCATACCTGAAGCGGCCAACGTTTGCCAGTCACCTCCAAACTGACTCGATTTAAAAACTGATGGACCAAAAGAATACACATCCATTTGATGATTAGGATCTGTCAGCATTGGTGCTATCCAATCGTTGTTATTGCCATGCGAAGCACCATTTCTGGTTACCCCCCCATTTAAGGTTCTATTTCTATTGCCGTATTGCCAACTTCCCATCATCCAATCGGGATTCAAATTTTGACATACAGCTTCCATTCCGTCACCACCATTCCATTCTATCCAACCATCTTTTTTGTAAATGCTGGTTCCGTTATCTTGAGAACCTGCCATTGAGAGCCACTTATCAGACTGACTTAATCCAAAACGATAAAACTCTCTTATAGCCGTTCCATCATTTAATCGCGTCCAAGTCACACCACCATCTGCACTTTTCGCTAAATAACCATCAGTTCCTAGATAAAACACCCCATTTATGCATTGTGCTGCTCGCATGTCTGCATGTATGTAATTGCTATTTCTGTGGTTAGCATTGCCGGTTGACCAGTAGGTAACTTGATTGAAAGACTTTCCACCATCGGTACTCGCCATTAAATCAACATAACCGTAAACTAGGTTCGAGGTATCTCTGTCGTTTACTGCGAAACCATGTCCGCTTTGACTAGGATTGGTTAAGAAAGTAAAGTTTTGACCTTCATCAACCGACTTCCATACGCCATTATTCGTAGAGAAGTAAACACAATCTGGACAATCTTTACTGACTGAAAGCCTTCCGTTGTAATTTGAAATCTGCGGAATAGTATTCGAAGGAGCAAATGTTTGACCAAAATCTGCAGACTTAAAAACCTTATTTCTATTGTTATTACCGTTACTTCTATACACGTATACTACGTTTGGTTTTGTTGGATGAAAATCTATTTGTGTATAGTTTCCTGATGTAAAAACCCTCGTATATGTATGCATGAAATCTGTTGACCTATACAATCCTCTGTCCGTTCCAACCAAAACTAAATTGGTATTGTAGGGACTAATTTTTATCCATCTTACTCTACCTGTTTTTCCTAATCCACCCCAACCTAAATTTGATGGATTAAAGTTTGTGATCTCCCATGTCATCCCGCCATCAGTACTGAAATAAATTCCTTGAGAGTATGTGTTTTGAGCATTTTGCAGGTTTATCAAAACGCTATCTGGGTTGATATCTGAAGCGTCTAAAATATTAACTCCTGTAGCCACCATAGTGTCTGTTGAACAAACCCAATTTGCACCTCCATCAGTGGTTCTCCAAAAGCCACCACTGCGCGAGCCTAAATACATTACATCTGTATTTTTTGGATAGATGTACATTGTTTCTACCCTTCCTATTCCTTGCGAATAATGCGAGGTAACGTTGTTTGCATCCCAAGGACCTAGCTCAATCCAACTTGCTTGGTTTGATGATCTAGAGCCATAATAAACCGATTCATTCTTTATTTTTTGATAAGCATTCTCCACAAAATATGGGCTTACCGATTTTCTATCTCCAGAAGGAAAAAACTTCCCTTCATTTTCGTATTTCCACCGCAAGTACTGCTTATAGCCAGAACCTTTACCTTTATCGTGTGTGGCAAAATAATCTTCTGCAGCCGAAACAACTTCATAATAGTTAAAGTTGTAATCTTCCATCATATCTCTATATTCTTGAGCATTGGTGTTGATTGGACTAAAAAATAAAAGTGCTATTGCACCAAAAAAGTATCTCATACTAAAGTTTTCAAAGCCGACAAATATAACCGCTTGATATCCAGTTCTGAAAATTTTAACTGTCTCCAGAAAGACTATTGGCTTATAAACTTTGTTTTGCTGATAAGACATTAATAAAATCCTTAAATTACCTTATGATTCGCTATAGCTTTGCCTAGATGATTAGTAAAATAACGGCATCATTTTATAAGCTACCCAAGTGGGTTAGAAACAGGTATTTTCTTACCCTTCTGGCGTTTTTAGTGTACATGTTATTTTTCGATCGACACGATATTATCTCCCAACTACAACTAAGAGGAGAACTTGGTAAATTAGAAGAGAATAAGGAGTATTACAAAAAACAAATAGATCAAACCACGCAAGACTTAGAAGAACTATTGACCAATAAGCAAAACCTTGAGAAATTTGCACGAGAAAAATACCTCATGAAAAAACCCGATGAGGATGTATTTGTGATTGTAAACAGTGAGACTAATCAAAACCAAGAAAAGAAAATTACCGAGTAGTTATTCATTTCTGTATTCTCTAATTGGCACAGCCAAATCACTCAGCAACTCAATCGTTGTTAAACCTGAATTCTCAATTATCCAGCGTCCGTCGTTTACTTTTTTAACCGATAAATTAGGGGTGTTTTGCATAGCAGATAAATCACCAAAAACGAGGGCCTTTTTAATCACTTCGTTTTCACTTTCAAACATGCGCCAAATACGCCGTTCATATGATGGTCTGATTGTTTTAGGGAAATCGTCTTGTAAAACTGAACAACCATAATTTACAAAATCATAACTATGGTGTTCAAGTACTATTATTAAGTCAATACTGTGCTCTTTTGAGAACTGAACAAGCCCTTCACATAAACCCTCTACCGATTCAACTTTATCAACTCTTACAATATGATTTTTATGAATATTCGCCTTTTTTAATATCACAGCATCAAGTTGCTTCCACTTAAAAATCATCAATGCTAAAGGAATGATTAAAAAAAAGTAACTGAAATACTTTTCTTTAATGAAGGAAACAAAAAGCCCCATTAAAACTGGAAGCCCAATAAACATTCTAGCCCTACTAAGAAACACGGAATCAGTACCGTCGTGCACCTTAGTTATTCCGAAGGTTAAAACCAACATACAAACCATAAAAACGAGTATTAAACCAATGTTTTTATTGCCTTTTAAAACGAGGTAAACACCAAAAACTAGAAAGATAAATAGCCAAACAAACCCTTGCCGCCAAAATATTGGAGAAACGTAATTGAAGAATAAATCAACGTGTTGAATCCCGTAATATAAATGATCAAACGAATACTCTAAATGAAGTCCATGTAGGTTGACTAAAGGATTTAACCAATAAAATAAAGCCACTAAAAAGTATACCACCAATCCAGAGACAATGCCCGCGATTAAAAATTGAATTAATTCCTTGTTTTTGATATCAACTGTGCTTGCGAAAAGTAGTAACATGGGAATACTAAGAACTACCGAATTTCCCGAAACCACATAGCCGACTAAAGCGCAAAAACCAACTAAAAACGTCGCCCATTTTTTAGTAGGATAAAAGATACCGACTAAACCTAATGATGCACCAAAAACTCCCGTAACAAATCCTCTAGACAGGCTGGTAAGCATAGCATATTCTATAGGCAACAGCAACGGAATGGCTAGGATAATCAACCCCCAATTAGACTTTTTCTGAAAAAAAGTAAGTGCTGCAAGAAAAACAAAGGGGAATAAAGCCAAAATGCTTGTAATAATTGTCAATGCCTTAAAGACTGGCGCACCAAATAAAAACAAGGGTACCGCTAAAAAAGCTTCGAGCATGGTATTGTAAGACTGGCCATAAAACCTTGGCTCATAAAAATTGCCATTCCCATAATCCATAAGTCCGTGCGCCATTATTGCTTGATCGCTATCGGTAAAAACAAATCCAAAATCAAAAAGAACTTTTAACCTGAAAGCTATTACCCCACCTAGCATTAGGACAAATAATCCAGTATTAAACTTTATCGATTTTAAGTAACTCACGTATCAATTGCTGTAAAACGAAAATAGCAATGGCGAAATGGTTAGCACGCACAAACTCAAATTAATACATAAAATCAAACATTCTTGCTTGAAACCCGCCGCTAGTATTTGCTGAGCGCCTCGGTAAAACGTACATTTGCCAGCTATCTATTAACTATGAAAAAAGAGCAATTATTCAATGAGTTTGAACCGTTCTCAACCGAGGATTGGAAAGCTAATATTGAAAAAGACTTAAAAGGAAAATCTTACGATTCGTTGTTCCATACAAGTGCTATAGGTACTGCAACAGAACCTGTTTTTACTAAGGAAAACTCAAGTAACATAAATCCATTTGCAAGAGGATCTAAAAAAGACAACAATACTTGGGTAATTAGTGAATCAATTGAGCTTTCTAGTGACTCAAAAAAAGACAATGAACAAATTCTTTCATTACTGAACAAAGGACTTACAGGAGTTAACTTATACGGCAACCCGACAGCTGCTACTTTTCAAGGAATTGCTCCAGAATACATTACCACCGAATTTTCGGATTACGCCAATATTACCGAGCTAATTTCAACCATAAAAAATGCATTTGGGGATAACAAAAACAGCCACAACATTTATCTAAACTACGACCCTATTTGCACAGCTGCTTTTTCTGGTGAGTTTGATGAAAACAGTGTAAATGCATCTGTAACAAACGAGCTATTATCTTCAATTAAAAATTACACTAGATCACGATTATTTACCGTAAACGCAAATGCATATCACAACTGTGGAGCAGTCGCGGTATCGGAGCTAGGGTTAGCCATAGCTCAAGCTCATGAGTATTTAATTGTATTGCTCAATACTGGTTTAACTATCGACGAAGCATCGGCTCAAATTAAAATTAACCTTTCTTCTGGTAGAGATTTTTTTACTGAAGTTTCAAAAATCAGAGCATGTAGAATGCTCTGGTCTAGGGTTATTGAAGCGTACAAGCCGGAGCACAGCTGCAGCAAATCAATTATCATAAAAAGTATTACCTCCAAATTTGGGAATACAGTTTACGATCCGTATAACAACATGCTTAGAGCAACCACCCAAGCAATGGCCGCTGCTATTGGAGGAGCCGATATAATTGAAGTAACACATTATGATGCTGTATGGAGTAACGGTACTTCGTTCTCGAAACGAGTTGCAAGAAACGTTCAATTATTGTTGCAAGACGAATCCTATTTAGATAAAGTGGCAGACCCTGCTGGTGGAAGTTACTATATAGAATCGTTTACAAACGAACTAGCTGAAAAGGCTTGGACCAAGTTCCAAAAGATTGAGAAAAAAGGAGGCTTTACAGGATTGGTTACTAGTGGAAATCTAGCTAGAGAATTAAGGGAAGAAGCTCAAGAACAAATTGATAAGTTCAATTCGGGAGAGCTTAAGGTTCTAGGTGTAAACCTTTATCCAGATAATAAAAAGACTATGATAGATCTGCTATCAGAAGCAGGGTTTACAATAGAAAACCAAAACACCAATTTTGAACCAATTCAGGAAATTAGATTAACAGGAATTGCTGAACAAGAGCGTGCAACTAAAGAGTTGGAGGAGACAAAATGAGAGTAGATTTTTCAAATATTCCTTTAAATTCTGGTGCAAATTCAGAAGAAAGGTCAACTAAAGAAACCGCCTTCAAATCGGCAGAGCAAATCGACATTCAAAACAGATACGATAAAGAGGACTTAAACGATCTTGAGCATTTAGATTTTGGCGCAGGCAAAGCTCCATTTTTGAGAGGCCCCTACTCCAGCATGTATGCTTCTCGACCATGGACCATCAGGCAATATGCAGGTTTTAGTACCGCAGAAGAGTCCAACGCTTTTTACAGAAGAAATTTAGCGGCAGGACAAAAAGGTCTTTCAGTTGCTTTTGATTTAGCAACGCATAGAGGCTATGATTCAGACCATCTTAGAGTTGAAGGTGATGTTGGAAAAGCGGGTGTTGCCATCGATTCTATTTTGGATATGAAGTTACTCTTCGACCAAATTCCTTTGGATAAAATGTCTGTAAGCATGACCATGAACGGAGCGGTAATTCCAATTATGGCATTTTACATAGTTGCAGCAGAAGAACAAGGGGTTAAACTAGAACAACTTTCTGGCACCATTCAGAATGACATTCTAAAAGAATTTATGGTGCGAAACACCTATATCTACCCTCCTTCTCCTTCCATGAAAATCATATCCGACATATTTGAGTTCACCTCTCAAAACATGCCTAAATTCAACTCAATAAGCATATCTGGGTACCATATGCAAGAAGCGGGTGCTACCAACGATATAGAATTAGCTTACACTTTGGCTGATGGACTTGAATACGTTCGTGCGGGGCTTAAAGCAGGCATGAAGATAGACGACTTTGCTCCTCGCTTAAGTTTCTTTTGGGGAATTGGCATGAACCATTTTATGGAAGTTGCCAAAATGCGCGCTGCCAGAATGCTGTGGGCTAAAATGATAAAACAATTCAACCCGCAAAACGAAAAATCAATGGCGCTGCGAACGCATAGCCAAACTTCGGGTTGGAGTTTAACCGAGCAAGACCCTTTTAACAACGTTGCAAGAACTTGCGTTGAGGCAATGTCTGCTGTGCTTGGCGGCACTCAATCTTTACACACCAATGCTTTGGATGAGGCTATTGCTCTACCAACTGATTTTTCTGCTCGAATTGCGAGAAACACCCAAATCTACTTGCAGCAAGAAACCGGTATTTGCAACGTTGTAGACCCATGGGGAGGCTCATATTATGTAGAGAAATTAACTCATGATATAGCACATAGAGCTTGGGACTTAATTCAAGAAGTGGAAGAATTGGGTGGCATGGCAAAGGCCATTGAAACTGGTTTACCAAAAATGCGCATTGAAGAGGCTGCCGCTCGAAGGCAAGCTCGGATAGACAGTGGTACCGATGTTATTGTTGGTGTTAACCGTTATGAAACCGACGAAAAACAAGACATCGAATTACTTGAGGTTGACAACGATTCTGTTAGAAAATCGCAAATTGAAAGACTGCAAAAGCTGCGTGCTGAGCGCAACGAAGCTGAAACTCAAGCCACTCTAAATCACTTATCAGAAGTAGCGGCTACGGGTAACGGAAATCTTTTGGCCGCTGCTAATGAGTGTGCTCGTAAACGTGCCTCGTTAGGTGAAATTAGCGATGCTATGGAAAAGGCTTTTGGTAGATACAAAGCCGTAATTCAAAGTATTTCTGGAGTTTATTCCGCTGAAGTTATGGAAGATAAAGATTTTAAAGAAGCTAGAAGGCTTTCCGACGAGTTTGCAGAAATTGAAGGTAGACGACCCAGAATTATGGTCGCAAAAATGGGGCAAGACGGTCACGATAGAGGCGCTAAAATTATTGCCACTTCGTTTGCAGATATAGGTTTTGACGTTGACATAGGGCCATTATTTCAGACTCCTGAAGAGGCTGCCAAACAGGCCATAGAAAATGATGTACATGTACTTGGCGTTTCTAGCTTAGCTGCGGGTCATAAAACGCTGGTTCCTAAAGTAATTGAAGCACTTAAAAATGCCGGAAGAGAAGATATTATGGTGATTGCTGGCGGAGTTATTCCACCAAACGATTATGACTTCTTATTTGAAAGCGGTGTGGCTGGTGTTTATGGACCAGGAACTAAAATTCCGAAAGCAGCACAAGAAATATTGAACATTTTAATTGAAGCCTATAAATAACTAAAATGCTAGGACTAGGAGGATTTAAAGAAAAGCTTGAGCAAGCAAAACAAAAAGCCGAAGAAACTAAAGCTCGGCTAGATTCTGTTCAAGTAGAAGGAGCATCGGGAGAATATTTAAGAGTAATTTCAACTGCAAACAGTAGAATTGTTCAAATACTATTGAACGAAGAGGCTAAAACTTTTTCGGCTGAAGAGTTAAGTCGACACACCTTGGTTGCAACCAATAATGCATTAGAAAAAGCACGTAATATTCACGATGCAGAAATGGCTGCTGTGGCCAAAGAAGTTATTCCAAACATTCCTGGCATGCCAAATATGGGTAAATTGTTTAATTAGAGTTAAAACAGCACTAATTACAACTTGTAAATAAGCCCGGTTTGCAAGGAAAGGTTTTGCACGTTGCCTTTAAAGTAGCTTGGGTTTCTATTCCATAAACCTACTTCGTAACTAGGCTTAATTCTTAATGAAAGGTTTGAGTTAATATCGTAATCCGCTCCAAGTCCAATAGTTGCACTTATTTGATTTAATCCTGTTGATTCAGAATACGTTGCAACTAAATCTTGCATTGAGCTGTACTTGGTATTACTCCCAGAAGCGGTTAAATTAAGATTGGCACCAACGCTAACAAATGGCTTAAATTTTCCAACTTGAACAGCATAATTCACATTTAACGGTACAATAACCATTTGGCGATTAAAATTTCCGGTAATAGTATCGTTTGAAACGGTTTCAACATAATCACTTATCGAAACGGCTTTAGCATCGTCTTCACCGGTAACTACCCACTCCAAACGTTGAAATTCTTTTATGTACGAATGTTCAACGGCATATTTAGAAGCACCTGTAATCTCTTGATATCCAACCCCTAATTCAAGACTTATGTTATTAGATAATTGTACTCCAGCAAAAGCCGAAACATTAAATCCTTTTACCAGCTGTTGCTGCTCATATAACACTTCCGTTTTTTTATGATCTGCAAAATGCTGAGTTGTATAATCAAACGTATTTTCAGTGTTGAAATAATTCTTAACCCCAACCACAGCAGCAATTCCACCTCCTAAATACCAATAAAGTGCTTTGTCATTTACGTAATCAATTTTTGGTTGTGCCAGCTCGTCTCTGTTTTTCTCTACAAATAAGTTTATTGCTGATGGCTGAATTTTAACTATGTTTTGAACCGCACTTTCCGCAATCTCTGGCTCACTAGAAATGAGCACAGAGTTAGACGCAGCAATTGACAATAGATCTTCTGTTTGTGCAGAAGCAAGCAACTGGTTTTCTTGAGCCAGAACTTTATAATTTGGAAGCATCAGAGCTTTAGTATTCGATTCTTCCGTTCGCATTTTGTTTAGCTCAGCAATGCCTTCATAGCTGTTAACAATACGTGCTCTTACTTTATAAGAATGACTTTTATTTCTTGCCTTGTACAAAGCAACTTTTGAGTGCTTTACTTCATAACTTAAGTATGCGCTAAAACCAATAAAAGACAGCAAAAACATTGCAAGCACAGAGGCTGCAAACGTTTTTTCCGACAATGTGTATTGTTGCTTTTTACTCAAAGTTTCAAGACTGAAAAATGATTTACTAAAATGGCTATTTTTTTTGCTACCCCAATGTTACTATTTATCAATAGAACGTTAATAAATCGTTTAGGTTTTGTAAGATTCGTTGTGCAGAAAAATTTAACCTAAACGCTCCTTAAATTCACACAATAAAGCTTGATGTTTGTTTTTGGCATACCACAAATGCATTGCTTCTGATGTCTTTTCGTAGCTGTACGATTCTTTTGATTTTTCACCTAAAAACCACTCTTGACTCTCTTGTGGTCTTGGCCCCCAATCCCATAAAACTTCTTTTGAGTCTGCTTCAAACACAATTAGCTTTGGAATCGACCTTCCTCCATTGGTTAAAAACTTGTCCATCAAATCTAGATTATCATCTCTAAGAATAAGCTTTAATTCAGCCCCAGCAGCGTCGGCAATTTTTTGCAGCGGAATTAAGTTTTGTCCTACATCACCGCACCAAGCTTCTGTTATTAATAACCAGTTTTGGCCTTTTGCTTTTCCTTTTAACAGTTCTGAATCTTCATTTGAAAGATTAAAAATTTTGGACCATTTTTTTATGCGCTGTGCTGCCATTTTTGTGTGCTGCACCATTGTCGCAGATTGATTGGGTCCTGTGGTTTTTTCTTCCTCAACCAACCTATTCATTAGAGCAGCGTATTGGTCAAAACTCATTGCTTGTTGCCATTTATTTTCTAATAGTTCCTTCATTGTTATTATTTGAAATACAAAGTTGTATTAAAGGCAATCCATAATCTGTAATCTAGTACACAGTTCTTACTCTTGGTCACGAGCAAAAACCCATTTTTGATCCGTTGACATTTCCGTATTAAATAAATATCCGTCAGTATCAAATGCTTTGATGTCATTAGGTGTATCAATTTTATTTCTGATAATGAAACGGCTCATAGCTCCTCTGGCCTTTTTTGCAAAAAATGAAATCACTTTGTATTTACCGTTTTTCTTGTCCATAAATACCGGCTGAACTACCTCAAAATTCAAGCTTTTAGGTTTTATCACTTTAAAATACTCATCGCTGGCTAGGTTAATCAACACTTTGCTAGAATGTTGCGCAAATTCTTTTGATAGTTCATCACTTACTCTGTTTTTCCAAAAAGCATATAAGTCATTTCCGCGTGTAGTTTTCATTTTGGTTCCCATCTCTAACCGATAAGGTAAAATTTGATCGCTTGGTTTTAAAATACCATATAACCCTGACAGAATTCTTAAATGTTCATTTGCAAATTGATCATCAGCAAGATCAAAAGACTCAGCCTCGAGTCCTAGATACACATCTCCTTTAAATGCAGTTAAAGCAGGTTTTGTTTGATCTTTTATATGCTCTACACTCCAATTTTGATTTCGCTCATGATTTAACTCTGCCAAGTTCTTGCTTATCGATTGCATATCCATCAACTTTTTGACACTTTTTTTCTTGAGCGCGTTCATAATTTTTTCAGCCTCCGATAACAGAATTGGTTTAGTGCTTTCATTTAACTCGCGAGCGCTATCAAAGTCCAATGTTTTTGCGGGAGAAATTATTGAAATCATAAATTTTAGTCGTTTATTCTATTTAACAATCACCAGTGTAACAAATCTAATCCACTATCGTTTTAAAATAAGAGTGTAGAACAAACTAAAAATATAGCATCATGAAAAACTCCGTAAAAAAATTAAACAAGCAGCCAAAAAGATTAAAGTAAAATTGGATAGAAGAACTACCATTACATTAGCAAATATGAGTGCGCTAGCCATTTAGAAGGAGCGCTATCCTAACCTTGAAATTATTTCTCAGTAATTTTTATTTTTTAATTATTGTTTTGTTTGGAAGCCCTCATTTGAGGGCTTTTTTTTTATAGCTCGTAATTCGCTTTTAACCACAAGCCAGCTGTCACACTTAAACTATCGCGAATCTCACCATCCTCCACTCTTTCAATGAACTCTTGAACACTACATTGGTATATCTCTAGGTTCTCGGTTTCCTCAGGGTGCGATTCGCCAGACACACAATTTTCTACTAAATAAATAATCGCCTTTTCATCTGTAGCAGAGTTACTTAAATCCATTTCTATAACCTTATTCCATTGTAATGAGAATAAACCTGTTTCTTCAGCTAATTCTCGTTTTGTAGCAGCTAATGGTCCTTGATTTAACGGGTAACCTCCCTCTGGAATTTCCCAGCTGTATTTATTATGAGGGTACCTAAATTATCCAACAAGGGTAATGTTTCCATTATTACTTATCGGAATTATACCAATGGCAATGTTTTTAAAGCGTACCGCTCCGTAAATCCCTTCACCGCCGTTAGGGTTTTTAACCTCGTTATGCTCAACTTTTATCCAATTGTTATCATAAACTTCTTGAGTGTTTAAGGTTATCCAGTCGTTTGTTTTTTGCGGTAACTTTTTCATGTGTGTTAATTTATCTAACAAGATTACTCGATTATAAGGCTATATTAACTTTGCTCAAATGTTGAAAATTGGAGATTGGGTAAAGGTTATTGACGAGAACGAGGAAGGGATTGTTATCGATATTCTAAACGCTAAAACCGTAATTGTTGATTGTAACGATTTTGAGTATAAATATCAACAAAGCCAATTGGTAAAAATTGATGTGCACCCAATTGAATTGAAAAAGGTGTACGACGAAAATGTAAAAAGCCAAATCAACATAAAACCAGATGATAAACCAAAACCAAAGAACAAAACCACAGCAGAAAAAATTGAAGAACTAGGCAGAGTTAGAGGAAAGCGTAATTCTAAAAAGATTTTAGAATTCGACTTGCATATACATGATTTGTTGGTTCGGCATGACCACATGACTCCTGGTGAAATGTTAAACTATCAACTAGATTACTGTGTAAATTGTTTGGAACAAGCCATCAAAAAAAATGAACCAACAGTAATCTTTATACATGGCATTGGTAAAGGAGTACTAAAGGTGGAATTGCATAAAATTTTTAGGTCCTATGGGTTTGACTATCACGATGGGTTTATGCAAGAATACGGCTATGGTGCAACCAGAGTAGAACTCGGATAAGTTTTCTGAATACTTTTGTAATTCCGTGTTTTGTTCTATCGCTTTATTCAATTAAAGAGGAAAGTCCAGACACCACAGAGCACCATTCCGTTTGAAAAAATGGGAAGAACTTGAGGTATCAAATTCTTACAGCTAGTGCAGCAGAAAACAGACCGCTTCAACTTGTTTGGAGTAAGGGTGAAAAGGTGCGGTAAGAGCGCACCAGTATTGGAGGTAACTCTAATAGCTTGGCAAACCTAATGGGGTGCAAGATCATGTAAACCAGAATTTAAAAGTTGCTCGCTTTTTTCTGGAGGGTAGATTGCGCAGATAAATGATAGATTAAAACAGAATCTGGCTTACTAATTCACGGAACAAAAAAGGGCGCCATAGGCGCCCTTTTTTGTTCCGTGAATTTTATCCTTCAACTATAAGAAAGAATAATTCTTTGCGTACTCCAACATCTGTTCTGTAAAGTCTGCAGGGTACTCCACTATTACATCAATAATTTTTCCATTTTCTTCAACAGGAACCAACTTAGGATTAATAAACCCACCGTATGGAGCTATATTCAGCTTTTCGGTCCGCTCTAAAACCTCAGCATGCAATTCTTGATCAACCTGAACGCCGTAATTTTCAACTAAAGCCTTACCTGCTTCATAATCTCCTTGAGATTTGATTCGCTGAATTTCTGCTAATAATTCACCAAAAAGCACTTGAAGTTTTTCGTAATCGTTAATTACAAAATAGGTTTTACCGTCTTTCTGTTTTTTCTCAATTACGTTTTCAGCTTTACCTTTCTCGTATGCCCAACCAGCTACCAACTGACGGTTGCGCATGTGGGCTTCTTCAATTATCTCACCTTTTTCAATTCTTCTTAGCTGAGCCATTAAACCATTTCTAATATAACTATCGTACTCCGCTTTCCCCACTTCTAAAGACTCCATTAAACCTAACTCAATAAGTTTTGGATTAAGCAAGTAATACAATGCCACTAAGTCTGCCCTACCCTCTTCTAAAGTACTAGCATAGCTTTTAAGCGTTTCTTTTGGTGTGCCTATGCCCGCTTCCAATTTTCCAGAAGCGTGCCCTACCACTTCATGCAATGCCGTGTGCAATTTAGATGCTAGTTTTCCATGTTTTTTAGAGCGTTCATACTCTTCATCGGTATAGCAGAATTCTTTCAGTATTTTACTTCCACCAGCTTGAGCGTATGCCTCAACAATATTTCCAAGAGAAACAGATTTAGAACCATGTTTAGCTCTAATCCAGTTGGCGTTAGGTAAATTAACACCAATTGGCGTACTTGGAGAAGCATCACCACTTTCTACTGCTACATTAACCACTTTGTACGTAACTCCAGTTACGTTTTCCTTTTTATGATTTTGTGCAATTGAAGAGTTATCCTCAAACCACTGAACATTATCTTGTAATACTTTCATACGTTCAGAAGCATCAAAATCTTTAAGCTGAACTATTGACTCGTAGGTTGCTCTGTAACCCATTGCATCGCCATACACCTCAATAAAACCGTTTATATAATCAATTACATCACCAGTAGTTCCAACCCACTGAATATTGTACTCATCCCAAACCATTAAATCACCCGTTTCATAGTACTTAATTAGAAGCTCAAAGCCTTTTTTCTGCCCTTCTGATTCTGCAACGGTGGCGGCTTTTTTCAACCAAAAAATCATTTGTTCAATAGACGAAGAATATCGGCCGCCTAGCTTCCAAACATCTTCAGTTAAGTTACCTTCTTCATCTTTAATGAGAGTAGAATTTAAACCATAAGAAATTGGCTCTTGATCTGTTTTATCAATCTTTTCAGCATAGAATTTTTCAACCTCTTCGTGAGTGATTCCATCCTCATAGAAATTATTTGCTGAACCCGCAATCAAATCTTTTTCAGGATCTAAGTTTACTCGTTTCATTGCAGATTTATCGTCAAACATTAGGTCAACAATAGATGCATCAAGGTTAGTATTAGTTTCTGCCAATAACTTATCAAAGTATTCGCGCGAACACGCTGGCTTAATCTTCATGGTTGAATAATGGTGGTGTATTCCATTAGAGAACCAAACTCGTTTTATATATACCATTAAAGCATTCCAATCTACCGTGTTTTTATCTCCATTGTAATTCTGAACAATGTTCTCTAATGCTTTTCTAATGGTAAGATTGTGCTTGTAGTTTTGATCATAGATTATATCTCTACCACTTAAACTCACTTGGTATAAATAGTAAACCAATTCTTTTTGTTTAGGAGTAAGCTTCTCAAAACCTAGAATTTTATATCTAATAATTTTTAAATCGGCAAACTGTTCTGTCATGTATTTAAACTCTTCTGTTTGAGTCGTGTCTTTTTGCTCGGCAACTACTTCCTTTTTAGTTTCTGTGTTGCATGCTGTCATACTACCAAGTATTAGTGCTGTTATTGCTATTTTTTTCATGAATTGAATTTTAATCGAGCTCAAATATCGTATAAGTTTATTGATGAAAAAAGGGGCTTGCGCCCCTTTAAATATTCCATCTTAATTTTAATAATCTAGTGTTTTCTGACTTGATGTATCATACTTCCTTTTTCAGTGCTTAATCGCACAAAATAGATACCTGCATTTATGGTTGAAATATCAATTTGAACTACATCATTACTGTTGTAATAAATATCTTCTTCTACAACCACTTTCCCATTAATTCCTATAACCTGAATGTTGAGCTCCTGACTAATTACACCCTTAAGTTTAATATTTAGGGCCCCTAAAGTTGGATTAGGGAAATAAATCGCTGATACTTCATTTGCTAGCGCTTCGTCAATACTTACACAAATGGCATCGTATTCAACTCTAATCTCGTCAGAAGAGATACAACCATTAGCTGTATCCGTTACCGTAACTGTAAACACCGCACTCTCTTGTATCGTAATTTTTCTTGTAGTTTCGCCATTACTCCAAGCATAACTTACGCTGTCGATACCTGCATCTAATTCCGCCTCAGATTCACCACATATTTCAAGATCAGCACCCAAAGAAAAAACAGGATTTTCATTTACCGTTGCCATAACACTTGCTGAGTCTGTACAATTAGAACCATTTGTAAAAACGTACTTTACACTGTGCATGCCTTTACCTGCCGCACCAGCATCAAACTCACCATTGGAAACTCCTAGGCCAGAATAAGTACCACCAATAGGTAACCCACCAGTCAAAGTAAGTTTTGGATCTTGCTCACAAACCTCAATTGGAGTTGCGTATGACACCGTTGGTGAAGAGTTTACAGTAACAGTTTGTACTGAAGTATCAATACAAACAAAGGCATTGGTAAATACATACATTAAAGTATCAAACCCTGCACCAGCAACATTGGGATCGTAAGTAGTGCCAGAAACACCTCTACCTAAGTATGTACCTCCAGCAGGTGTTGCTCCACTTAAACTAACAGAAGGTGAGTTATCGCAGAAAGGGCCAATTGAAGGTTGACTAGTAGGGGTTACCGAATCAATTTGAACAGTTTGAAACGAAGAATCTGAACAATTATCAGCATTTGTAATTACATAATATACCGTATCAATTCCTGGGTTACTTGGAGTATATGTACTATCTACAACATTTGCCCCTTTATAAATACCACCTTTTGGAAGCGCTGAATTCAATCTAATAGGTGGATTGTTTTGGCAATAACGTCCAATATTACCGAAGTTAATAATAGGAGCAGCATTTACCGTAATAGTAGCAAAACTAGTATCTGAGCAGCTATTTGCTCCGTTCTGATAAATGTAATATACGGTATCGGTTCCAACTACATTTGGCTGATAAACGTTACCATTAACCTTTGTTCCAAAATACGTTCCTCCACTGGGATAACCGGTATTAACAGTAAATTGAGGAGCATTGGCACAAACGGCTGTAGGCAACGTAACCGACGACTTGGATATGGTATCTAGTGTATAGTTTCTTGTAATAGAGTCAGAGCAATTAAAAGCGTTAGTAAAGGAATAGGTTACAAATTTGTTTCCTGGTAAACCAACATTTTTCGGAACTAACTTATTTGTTCCTTGAACTAAACCTAAACCAGAGTATGAACCTCCATTAGGCATGCCAATCAACTCAACTGTATCCACATTACTACAAATACTCGGAGGTACATTAAACGAGATTGGAGTTACTGAATCTACCGTTACCGTTTGGTTATTTGTATCAGAACACCCAGAAACGGTATAAACGAACATAATAGTATGATTCCCAGAACCAATAGTTGAAGGGTTAAAGGTAGTAGAACTCATTCCGTTAACGTAATAGCTGCCTGTTCCTCCAGTTGGTGTGCCTGATCCTTGTGTTAGATTTAATTGACCCCTATTTGCACAAACACGCCCCAATGCTGGCATACTTGCGTTACATCTAGAAAAAGTAAAAGTTTGACCTGAAGCTGGCTTTGCAGAAATGTTTGTTGTTTCAGAAGTACTAGATACAGTTGCGTTTGACGCCAGAGAAGATAGAGATAAGAAGTTACCTGAACCAGAAGCGGTATCTGTAATCCCAACTGACGCTGAGCCACTATAAACATTAGCACTTTCTGGTCTGTAAACGAATTCTATGTTATTAGAACCCTCATAAAGCTTAACCTGAAAAGATATACTTGCTGAAGTTGCTAGCCAATTCCATTTATAATTTTTCCACTCAACCGTAAGCACTCTGTTAGGGGAAGTACCCGTTGTAATATACGATGCTGTTCCATTTACCCCACTTATATCATCCCATAGGGGAGCTAATATTGGCCTATGTGAAGTATTGCCCGATAAATTGTTCGCTCGCTGATTATAACCCGCCGGAGTAGCCAATGTATCAAAAGTTATCCAGCCGTTAGAATTTGCCTTGAACTTGGTGTAATCCACTCCGCAGTAGTTGAAGGTAAAACCTATTGCCAAAATTGACGATGTACCATCATCAACCTGAATACTCGAAATGTTTGTTCCGCCAGTAATATCGGTAAACGTTCCTGAGCTAGCTGAAAAGGAGTAGTTGCTCATTTGAGCAATACTCAACAAGCTAAATAATGATGCAGTAATTGAAAGTAGAGTTTTCTTCATTTTTTCTTTTCAATTATAGTGGACTGAAAATTTCCATAGCGCAAAGATAGGTCATAAGTAGCAAATACCCCCTTTTAATGCACTATAGAAATTCGAGTTTGAGCTGCGTGTTCTTTTGACTTGAATTGCATAAAATAAGTACCCGACTCAATTTGAGACACATCTATAGAAATTTGATCTTCTTGGATGTTTCTAGATTCCCAAACGAGTTTTCCAGCAGCATCTAACATACTAATTGATAAGTCAGAAACGTTTCTAAGATCATTAAGCTTGATTGTAATATTCTCAGTAGCTGGAATTGGATATACCGTAATTCCTCCAAAATCAGCTAATTCATCCAAACCAACACAAATTGCCTCGTAAGAAACTGAAACACTATCTTCCGCCTCACAACCATTCAGATTTACTGTAACCGAGAACGTACCCGGTCTGCTCACAATAATCGTTTTACTTGTAGAGGTTGTATTCCAGAAATACTGACCACCTGGGTTACCAGCATCAAGTTTAAGTGTATTAGAGCCACAGATTTGTTGGTCGCCACCTAAATTTACATTTGGTGCTGGTTTTACCACAAGGTTTTGTGTAACCTCATTGGAACAACCGTTTGCGCCAGTTAAAGAGTAAGCAATAGGATGCGTACCAACACCAGCGGAATTAACATCAAAAGAGCTTGTTACATCTGTAACAAAGTTACCTGATAACGTACCTCCAGAAGGACGTCCTCTGATAATTGAATAAGCCCCTGTACCTTCACAAACATCTAATAATGGATCAAATTGAATAGCGGGTTTTTGCAACACTTCTATTACTTTGGCAACTTTAGTAGTACATCCGTTTGGATTCCATGCTTCATAATAGACTAATTGTCTTCCTGCTCCTGGAACGGAAGGATCAAAGCTTGTTCCCGCTACACCATTACCACTAAAAACACCACCAGTAGGAGTTGCTGAAAGCGAAGAAGCTGGCTCATTCTCGCAAAGTGTATCTGTGGCAGTAATTACTATTTGGGGTGAAGGCTTTATTGTTATCGTTTGAGAAGCGGTATCCTTACAGCCATTTTGTGAGAATCCTACATAAAAAATAGTATCCAATCCAGCTCTTTTTGGTGTGTAAGTTCCAAAACCAATTAAGTCTTCATTATCAAAGAAATAACCTGGCTGTGGCGTACCAAGGGCCAATGTAGTCTTAGTATTACTTTGACAAATATCCGCTAATGGTGCAAGAGCAGCTGTAGGTGCCGGATCGATGTAAACCGCTCCAGAGGTTTGACCAAAACAACCCATGCCATCAGAGTAAGTATAATTTAGGTTATACGTTCCTGGACCAACAGCAGTATTAAAATGTGTTCCGTTTACCACTCCATTACCGGTGTAGGTTCCACCGTATTTCACTCCAGAAAACAGGCGAACATTTCCTGCATTATCGCAATACCTTCTGTCTATCCAAGACATGCTAGGTTGTGGAATTTCATCAATTTTAATGGTATCACTAATAATGCAACCATTAGTTCCTGTAACGGTAACTGAATAGCTACCTTTTGTAGTTAAACTTCTCGTTGGACTAGTACTATTGTTATCCCATTGATAACTTGCTGCTCCTGCAGCAGAAGCATTTGCTAAAAGATTAATTGTTGTACCTGTGCAGTACCCAGTATCGTTTCCTAAATTCAAAGGTGGTGTTGGACGTGTATTTACAGGAATAGCAGTAACACCTGCGTCACAACCTTCGATAGAAATTTTAAAATCGTAGAAGAAATAGTAATAAAAAGTACCGCCATTTAAGTCTGATGTAATTACCATACTTGTATCTCTATCTCTGTATGGATATGTTCCCCGGTAGTGATAATCTAAGCCAGCATTTCCGGGGTTCTTACCGAAAGCAGATCCTGAAGCAGAAATTCGGTAATCAGTACCCGGAGGTACGCTTATACCGAGAGGCACCTTACTTCCAGCTTGCGGAAATACAGTTGTCGATTTGGTTGCAACTAAATTATTGTCTCTATCTCTAACTTCAACTACCAAGGTACCCGAATCAGTTGGGTGAACGGTTACAGTGTCTATTACCAAAGGCCTTAGTACATCAAAACGTAATCCTTGATTAAAATTAGTATTTGTCCAATTCACGGTTACTTTACTTGTTCCATAAGGAGAGTCATCACCAACGGTTGAAGAGTAATCATCAGAAGCTTTCACGTACAATGTATCTGGCGTGTTTATGTTCACTTTAAAACTATCGCCTATATGTAATAAGTTTCCGTTGTTTAATGCATCGTACCATTCAACCGTTTTAGCAGTTGCACCACTTGTGATAACAGAATCTATCCCCTCACACACCACAATTGGTGCCGGATTTGACGGAACCGAAGGAATTCTATCCACGTTTATTCGTCTTAATTCCATTATATCATTTTCCCGGTACGAATCGTTGCTTAAAGCCGTCCACATTCTGAAATCGAGTGAACCACCAGCTGAAGTGTTTATGTAACCAACATTAACTGTATCATACTTCGCCGAGCCTAAAGATCCGGAATAAGTTCCCGAAATAATTGCATTTACCGAACCCGATACTTGAACCGTTACAGGGAAAGTAGTCTGAGTTTGGGTTCCGTTGTTTAACACTAATATTTTCACTAATTGTGAGTCTTGTCCACAACGACCAGGAAGCGGCGAAACTAAATCTGCAACAGCAATATCATTGCTATCAATTTCAAATTCATCAGCACCCATATCTGGTGTAGTTGATCTTGTGTCACCGTCAATATCCGTGGTAAGGCCGTTAATTCTGATACCACCTCCATTTAAGAAAATTGATTTTAAATGTAAATCGTCATTAGACTTAAAGAATGGGTTAATGTTTTTGTCTGTTGCACCAAGTGGTACATTTGAAATAGTTCCTCCTCTGCTAAAAACATTGTTATGCGTGCTAATAAAGTTTCCAGAGCGGTTATAGGCTAAACCAGGTGATTCGGCTTTTATAATATTATTTCTGAAGTTTACGTTACTCGGAAACCTCATATCAACAGCACTTGAACTAGCGTCATTAGAGTTAAAATTAAAGCTGTTGTAGTAGAAATCAGCGTACCTGCAGCTGCTAGTGTATAATAGGTTTCTTATAAATGAACCATCGTAATACGAACTTATGAAGTTATTATTGAACCTCGACCGGATAACATTAGTCTCGCCAGCAAACCTAAACAGGTAAACAGCGTATCCACTTGTAGCGTGCGATAAAATCAGTTTATTTTCAGTAAACTCGGCATTACTATTATAGTATGAGTAAAAACCATATCTAAACGATATAACATCCTTATCTTCAATAGTATTTCCATGAATTTTAGCGCCCATTTGATACCAGCTATAGATTCCATAGTTGTACCAATCATAAATTCGATTATTAATTAGAGTAAAGTTACTATCCATGTCAGAGGTTGATGTTCCATAAACATATATAGAGTAATACCCTCCTCTCAAATCACTATTAGTAATCTCTAATCCAGATAAGTCTTGATTTCGGTTATTAGAAACAATTCTACTTCCAAAACCCGGTCGATTGCTAGTATCTGCCCTTAACTCACAATTATCAAAACGCAACAATCTGTTATTTGCATTGAACATAAGTACAACTCCATTAGAGTTGTTACTGTGAATTGCAATATCCTTAAAGGTTATCCCTTGATTGTCTTGAAAAGTTATAGTGTTGCCAATTGAAGAGTACAATATTGGCTTTGCCGTTACTCCTGTATCAGCTTCAAAAACAATGGTATCTGATAAGGACACACCTTTTATTGCCCCGAACAATAAACTTTGATTGTAACTTCCCTGACGCACTTTAAAGGTAGTTGGGCCACAGATGCCAGAAGAACGTAACCTAGCAACAGCAGCAGAGAAATCAGCAAAATCTGGATTTGCACCTCCAATGGTATAAGTTCCACTTATGGCAGTACCAAAGGTTCCAGTAGTTTGAGAGTTATTGGTTAAAACAGTATCTGGCACACCATTTATTGAGTCAATTCTAGCCGTAATTCGGTAAGTGGTGTCTGAGATAAAATTGTATGTCAATAAATTTACCACTTGGGTTACCCCAGAGGCTATTGAACCAGTATAATTTACTTGCTGGTATTGAAAAGGGCGACTATTAATACTCAACCCTAATCGAACGCTAATTGATTTTATGGTGTCTAGTCCAAAATTCAGAACAGACAGCTCAATATCGTTCATACCTGAACAATAAACATCTTTCAACGCTATAGCAGACGCGTCCAAAGAATCTGGATCAAACTCATCTGCCCCAATATCAGTTTTGGAGTTACGTATTTCACCATCAACATCTGTGGTGATTCCAGTAATGGTTTGCGCTTTTGCATTTAACTGCACGTTTCTTACGTGCAAATCTGTTGAAGAAACAAACATTGGGTCAACTGAAACGGAATTAGCACCCACTATTGTTACAGAGCCAGAAGCTGCATAGTAGTTATTGTAGTCAGGCTGCAATGAGGTTCCTATGTTATTTAGAACCGTTCCTCTTGTACCCATTAATGCCAATATGTTGTTTTTGAAATTAGAGGTTGAGTTTAAGTTCAAGTAAGCAACAGTAGGATTGTTACCTCCATCAACTTTTATAGTATTAAAGTATACATTATTTAAGTTACAAGAGCTCATGTACAGTCCGTAGGTTGCTCCATTAACGTGAATAAAGTTGTTTGAAATATCTCCTCTTTGTGTTGAAGTACCACTACTACCAAACATGTATACTCCGTATCCTGAGCTAATAGAACCGTTGTAATACTTATTTCCTGTAAACGTGGGTGAGCTATTGTAATACAACCATATTCCTCTTGCAAAAGAGGAAA
Organism: Salibacteraceae bacterium; assembly: GCA_965661115.1. Lineage (GTDB taxonomy): Bacteria > Bacteroidota > Bacteroidia > Flavobacteriales_G > Salibacteraceae > UBA6770. The sequence continues at coordinate 14,422 of CBFICO010000010.1, read as the reverse complement.
CAAATCGCCCTGAAGTAATAGTATTGTTGGTTATCTCTATATTCTTATTGTAGTAAGAATAAATAGCATAATAGCCCCAACCATCGATAATATTGTCTTTAATCACCCAACCGTCTTGTTGCAAAGTCGTCGAAGAGCTTCCTCCGTAAATGTAAAAGGCATAAGACCCATTATTAATTCTATTATTTTCAAAAGTTACATGCTGTGCTTGATTTGTTGTACCGCGCTCGTCCCAAATAACGGACATATTTGTACTTGTATTAAAATTTTGGCTACCGGTAATTGTATTAGCCTTGAAGGTGATGTTATTACACGTCCCTTCAAACCTAATTACTGTACCAAATGAACCTGTAGATACGTTTCCAATTGTAAGCGAATCAAATTGAATATACTTAGCCGAATTAAACTTAATAACGTAATTATCTGATGAAGTAGCGTTGTTGTATTGAATGGTAACCGAACCTGTATTTGCGGGATCTGGTCTGAAACGAATATTATTTGTTGCCGAAGCACCCGATACATTGTCAATGGTAAATTGTGCATTGTAGTTTCCTGTTCTGATATTGAACGTTACCGCCCCATTAACACCTTGACTATTTAGCGAGTCAACCGCCTCAGCAACCGTAGCGTAGTTTGGAGTTGTTCCACCAATAGTGTAAGTACCGCTCAATTGAGCTTTAACTCCAAAGGATACTAATAATGTAAATGCAAGAGTTTGGAAATATCTCATTTCAAGTAATTTATAAACTTGTGTAGCCAAATTTAGTGAATTTATACTCAATTGCTAGAAAAGGGTTATTAAGCGTTTACTAGAGTAAACGTCAAAAAAAAAGCAGCCGTTTGGCTGCTCTTTAACTTTAACAATCAACGTTGTTAGTGAATTCCTTTTTCTGCTAGGTAACGTTCTGCATCTAGTGCAGCCATACAACCTGTTCCGGCTGCGGTAACAGCTTGTCTGTATACTTTATCGGCAGCATCACCTCCAACAAAAACTCCTTCGATAGAAGTTTTAGAAGTTCCTGGGACCACTTTTAAATAGCCTACCTCATCAGTATCTAAATAATCTTTAAAAATATCTGTATTTGGTTTATGTCCAATTGCAACAAAAAAACCGTCAACTTTTAAAGTTCTTTCTTCATTGGTTTGATTGTTCTTTATTCTTACACCTTCAACAACTTGGTCACCAAGAACCTCTTGGGTTTCCGAATTAAAAACAACTTCAATATTCTCAGCGTTTTCAACTCTATGTTGCATTGCTTTAGAAGCTCTAAAATGATCTTTTCGAACGATCATATACACCTTATTGCAAAGTTTAGCCAAGTAGGTCGCCTCTTCAGCTGCAGTATCTCCAGCACCAACAATTGCTACATCTTTTCCTCTGTAAAAGAAACCATCACAAACCGCACATGCCGAAACACCGCCACCCATGTCTCTTAATCTAAGCTCAGATTCTAATCCCAACCATTTGGCCGAAGCTCCAGTTGAAATTATTACTGAATCTGCGGAGTACCAGTCTATGTTTTCTACTTGTACTTTATGCACTGGTCCTGAAAAATCTACTGCCGTTACAAATCCACTCAATATTTCAGTATCAAAACGAACAGCTTGTTTTTTAAGGTCGTCCATCATTACCGGGCCTGTAATCCCTTCTGGGTAACCAGGAAAGTTATCTACTTCTGTTGTATCCATTAACTGACCACCAGGCTGCATACCTTCTATCATTAATGGTTTCATATCCGCTCTTGCCGCATAAATGGCAGCTGTGTATCCAGAAGGTCCGCTACCAATTATTATACACTTTCGATGTTCTTTAATCTCCATGTTTTTTAAAAATTTGAGCAAAAGTAATCTTAGATGCAATAAAAATCTTGTGATAAGTTGCACGTTTTAGTTAAGGAATAAAAACAGAACCAATTAATAAACTAAAACATCAACTTATCTGGCATTTGCCTCTGATGACTTAGGTTTGAAAAAAAATATTTTTAATGAAATTTATTGGAGCTTTAATTCTCACCCTCTCAATTATCTCTTGTGCAGATAATCCAAGCGAAAGTGAACCGTGCGATTGGTATCAAAGTAAATTTTCGGCTACGGTTACTAGTATTGAGTTCAAAGAAATTAATGGTAATAATGACTCTACCTTTACTGTTTTGCTTGACTTTACAGCCGGAAGTTTAAGTAACGAATTACAAGATTTGGGAGAAATCAAGAACATGGAAATAACGAAAGAAAAAATCAAGAAAAACAGAATTGCTATTAACGCAACATACACCGGCACCATTAGCGATTTAAAATCTGGAGACTGTAAGACTCCCATTGTAGCATTTGATCAACGATTACATTAAAATGGCCGTTAAACCAAAGTTCAGCATCAAAAAACAAGCTCCATTAAATGTTGAGCAGCTGTTTTCTGAGCTTACTCAAGGTAGCAGACCTGCTTTAAGTAAGGCACTTACTTTAGTTGAAAGCACCAAACCAAGCCATCGAGAACAAGCTTTAAAACTCGTTGAATTAGCTACTCCAAAAGCAGGAAACTCTTTTAGAATAGGAATTACTGGTGTACCCGGTGTTGGAAAAAGCACCTTTATCGAAGCTTTTGGCTTACACCTGTTAAAGCAGAACAAAAAGATTTGTGTTTTAGCCATTGACCCGAGCAGTGAAATTTCTAAAGGCAGTTTACTAGGTGATAAAACCAGAATGGAATTGCTCAGTAGAGAAGACAACGCATACATTCGACCTTCGCCCACCGCTGGAAATTTAGGTGGAGTAGCCCGAGCAACTCGAGAGGCTATTATTTTATGTGAAGCAGCAGGCTTCGACTATATTTTGGTGGAGACAGTTGGTGTAGGACAATCAGAAACCAAAGTGCATGGTTTGGTGGATGTATTTATCATGCTTTTGCTTGCCAATGCTGGCGACGAAATTCAAGGAATTAAGCGCGGAATAATGGAAATGGCAGACATTTTAGTGGTTAATAAAGCTGACGGAGAAAATCAAAAAGCTGCAAAAATTGCCGTGCAACAATTACAGCAAGCCTTACATTATTTTCCGTTGGCAAAATCGGGTTGGAACCCAAGCGTGGATTCTATGAGCGCTCTGGAAAAGGAAAACATTGACAAAGTTTGGAGCCGAGTAAAAAGCTACAAACAACACGTTAATAACAACGGCTACTTTGAAGCAAACCGGAAGCAACAAAGTGTTTTTTGGTTTAAAGAAAGTTTAACCAATCAGCTCGTTTCTCAATTACTGGAAAAGGATGTTTTCAAAACTGAATTAAATCACTTGGAAAAAGAAGTAAAAGATGGGAGCCTTGACCCATTTATTGCAGCCGACAAACTGTTGTCGACTATTCTAAACAACTTTTCGTAGCTCTTGCTTTAAGTAATCCTTAGCCAAATCAACTGGATTTTTCTCGATATTGGCCAACAGCTTAAAAATCATATTACTTAAATCCAAACCTGAAGCTTCATCTGGCATTTTTGCTGCTGCCACGTTCACCATTTTAATCGACTCTTCTTTAGCCGTTTTTACCAAGTGCCAAGCTGTATTAGAAACGTACAACTGCTGAGTTAAATTATGGTCAAACTCAGAGCGAATAGAACTTATCAATTCTTGCTGAAATACTTTACCCTTCATTCCTTTTCTGTGCACCCTTAGCACGAGTTCTGCCAAATGAATGCGCTCCAAAAACAAGGTCAATCGCTCGTATGCGTTTATCTTATTTGGAGTAAACGATTTCTTTTCAGCTCTTCTTATTTCAAGTTCTTTTCTTTTATACTGGCTATCTAACACTTGTTTCAAAACGTAATAGGTAGTAGCCAAAACAATTAAACCCGGCAAGGTGAATTTTAAAATCTCTAATACAATTTCCATAAGGTAAAATTTAAGGATGTCAAATATCGGAATTTGATTCAACTGACAATGTTCGATTAATAAGTTTCAGCAAATGGAATTATTTAGATTTGCAGGCTTACAGAAGTGTTATGGAACAATATCTTTCAGAAAGAATAAAGTCTTTGTCAGAGTCACAGACTTTGGCGATGGCCGCTAAGAGCAGAGAGCTTAAAGCTCAAGGCATTGACATTATTAGCCTAAGCCTTGGCGAACCAGATTTTGACACTCCCGACTTTATAAAAGATGCTGCCAAAAAAGCCATTGATGACAACTTCACTCACTACCCGCCTGTGTCGGGATACGGTGAAGTTCTTGAGGCTATTTCTGACAAGTTTAAAAGAGACAATAATTTAGACTATGCACCAAACCAAATTGTAGTATCCAATGGTGCAAAACAATCATTAGCCAATGTAATTTTAGCTTTAATCAATCCAGGAGACGAAGTACTTGTGCCCACTCCATATTGGGTGAGTTATGTAGAAATAATAAAGCTAGCTGGTGGAGTTCCTGTGTTCATTTACTCCAATGTAGATACTGACTTTAAAATTACAGGAGACCAACTAAAAGCATCCATTACTGATAAAACCAAAATGATAATGTTCAGCTCTCCTTGTAATCCAAGCGGATCGGTTTACAGTAAAGATGAGCTTGCTTCCTTGAAGGATGTTTTAGTAAACCACCCAAATATTTTTGTTGTTGCCGACGAAATTTACGAACTCATAAACTTTGGAGAGCAGCACTATTCTATTGCCAATTTTGAGGAACTATACAATCAGGTAATTACGGTAAACGGAGTATCAAAAGGATTTGCCATGACGGGTTGGCGTATTGGATACATTGGCGCCCCACTATGGATTGCCAAGGCAGTCGCAAAAATGCAAGGGCAAATTACGTCTGCACCTAGTTCAATTGCTCAAAAAGCTGCACAGGCTGCCGTTGAAGCTAGCCCAGAAAAAGTAGAATATATGCGCAGCACTTTTCTAAAAAGAAGGGATTTAATGCTAGAGCAACTAACTAGTATTGAAGGAATTCGTTGTGCTACGCCAACTGGGGCGTTCTATTTATTTCCAGAAGTTAAAGCGTTTTTTGGAAAATCACACGGAGATAGAACCATTAACAATGCAGATGACTTAAGCATGTATCTGCTAGAAGAAGCCCGTGTTGGTGTTGTTACCGGAAATGCTTTTGGAAACCCAGAGTGTATAAGACTTTCTTACGCAACTTCTGAAGAAAATTTACTTGAGGCTGCTGCAAGAATTAAATCAGCTCTAGAAAAGCTCTCGTAGATGAACGAAAAAATTAAAGCAGCTTTTCAGTCTTTTGAAAACATGAATGTTTTAATCATTGGTGATGCAATGATTGATGCTTACGTTTATGGAAAAGTAAACCGAATGTCACCAGAGGCTCCTGTACCTGTTGTTGATGTGGACAATAGGGAAAACCGATTGGGTGGTGCCGCTAACGTAGCTAGAAACATTAAATCGCTAGGAGCCAACCCAATTTTGTGTACTGCGATTGGTGCAGATTTTCACGGAGAACAGTTTCTTGAATTAATGCGAATTGACAATCTGGATACAGCTTGTATCATTAAGTCTAAAACTAGAACCACTACTGTAAAAACAAGAATTATAAGTGCTGGTCGTCAAATTGCTCGCGTTGATGAAGAAATAATAGAACCTTTGTCCAAAGTGGATGAAAACACCGTTTTTAAGGTAATGAACGTCTTAGTGGACAACACTAAAGTTGATGCAATCATATTTGAAGATTACGACAAGGGAAGTATCTCTAAAAGCCTCATAAAAAGAGTGGTAGAATTTGCAAATAGTAAAAACATTCCCACTACTGTAGACCCTAAAAGAGACAGGTTTTTGCATTACGGAGGAGTAACCTTGTTTAAGCCTAACTTTAAAGAGTTAGAAGAAGGATTAGACATCTCCATCCAAAAAGAACACAATGCAATCTCTAAGGCCGACAAAAAACTAAGGGATAAACTGAATCATCAAATATCACTTATTACCTTATCAGAAAAAGGAGTTTATGTTTCGGATGAAAATCACCAAATATCTTTTCCGGCGCATGTAAGAAACATTTCTGATGTAAGTGGTGCAGGCGATACTGTTATCTCAGTTGCAACCTTGTGCCTAGCAGCAGGCTTAACCGCAGACATTATTGCTCAAATTGCCAACCTTGCAGGTGGATTGGTTTGTGAAGAGTCTGGTGTTGTTTCTATTGATAAAGAAAACCTGTTAGCAGAAAGTTTGTCTGTATTGTAAACAAAAATTATGGCTCAGGTTACCCCTTATAAAAGAGACGATGCTACCAAAAAAGAACAAGTAGCAGAAATGTTCGACAACATTGCTCCAAAGTACGACTTCCTAAATCATGTACTTTCGATGGGTATCGACATCCTGTGGCGAAAAAAAGCCATTAGATTATTAAAGCCTTATCAGCCAAAACAAATGCTTGACATTGCCACCGGGACGGGTGATTTTGCTATCGAGGCCATTTCTTTAAACCCAGATAAAATTGTTGGGGCTGATATAAGTAGAGATATGTTGTCGGTTGGAGTTGAAAAAATTAAGAAGAAAGGCCTTCAAGATAAAATCAGCATGCAATACGGAGATTCAGAGAATTTGCCCTTTGAAGACAATAACTTCGATGCAATTACAGTTTCTTTTGGCGTGCGAAACTTTGAAAATCTTGAAAAAGGACTTGGAGATATGCTTCGAGTACTAAAACCTGGTGGAGCAGTTGCCATAATTGAATTCAGTAAACCTCAAAATTTTCCAATCAAGCAGTTGTACAATTTCTATTTCAAGAATATTTTGCCAGGTATTGGAAGAGTAATTTCTAAAGATGCTAGAGCCTATACGTACTTACCAGAATCGGTTGATGCATTTCCTTATGGGAAAGCGTTTACAGACATTATGAGCAGCGTTGGCTATTCGAACATTAAAGCCTATCCCCTAACTTTTGGCATCGCAAGGATTTACATGGGTGAAAAAAACAAATGAGCAAAACAATACTGAAATATTGCTTGATTGTATCGATAACTTTTGTTTCGGTACTTCACTCTTCTGCTCAACGAAACCGATACACTAAAACTCATATTACCAATCTTTCTGAATTCGATGATAAGTTTATGCACTTTGGCTTTTCGCTTGGCGTAAATTCATCTGATTTTACAATGGAATACGACCTCAGAAGAAACGATTCTTTAATGTTGCTTGAGGTTGACCCACAACTGGGTTTTAACTTGGGGATTGTATCCGACTTGCATCTAGGTGAACATTTTAACCTAAGATTTATCCCTACTCTTTCCTTCTCTCAACGAAATGTAGAATATACCTTTTCTAGATTCAGAGGTGAAGAAGGACGTAGCTTCGTTAAACCAGTGGAAAGTACTTATCTAGATTTTCCATTAAATCTGAAATTGAGAAGTAAACGTGATAAAAACTTTGCGGCGTACGTTGTTGGTGGGCTTATGTACAGTTACGATTTGGTAAGCCAAGAAAGTTCGAGAAACAACTCGTCTAATCCGGATGACATCGTAATCAAACTCACCAAAAGCACTTTGCATTATCAGGCCGGTTTTGGATTCGATTTCTTTTTGCAATACTTCAAGTTTAGCCCAGAATTTAAATTATCAATGGGATTAAACGACCAACTTGTTCAAGACAACACCCTATTTGCCAATCCGTTAGACCGGTTACGATCGCGCATATTTTTAGTTTCTCTCACGTTTGAAGGTTAAAAATTAAAAATACTATGCACGCATAGTAATTTTTTTATAGCTTTGGGAACATGAAACCCGAAGAAACTTTTGATTACCCCATTAGATGGGCTTGGCACAGCATTCAACGGCAATATCAATCCATTGCTACCACCAACGATTTAACCATGACTATGGGTTATGTTCTATTAAACATTGACGTTGAAATAGGAACTCCAAGCACTCAATTAGGACCCAAAATTGGAATGGAAGCCAGCAGCCTTACCCGCACTCTAAAATCCATGGAAGAAAAGGGTTACATCCACAAACAAACCAATGATGATGATCGTAGAAAAGTTAGAATTTGTCTAACTGAAAAAGGACTTGAAAAAAGAGAAATCTCTAAAGCCGCTGTTATTCATTTCAACGAAATACTCGCAGCTGAACTTACCGCAAGTCAGCGCACATCATTTTTTGAGGTAATGGAAATGATAAACAACACGTTAAGCAACGAAAACATATTTGAAGACATATCAACGTATGAAGCGAAGAATTAAAAAAGTAGCCGTTTTAGGCTCAGGAGTAATGGGTTCACGAATTGCATGTCATTTTGCAAACGTAGGGTTAGAGGTCCTTTTATTAGATATCGTACCAAAAGCTCCAAACGAAAAAGAAATAGCAAAAGGGTTTACTATCGAAGATACTCAGGTTAGAAACCGAATTGTAAACGAATCACTTCAGTTTGCATTAAAGAGTAACCCCTCACCTATTTACCGCAAATCATTTGCAAGTCGCATTTCTACCGGCAATTTCGAAGACGATTTAGCTCAAATAAAAGATTGCGATTGGATTATTGAGGTAATTATTGAAAACCTTGACATCAAAAAATCACTTTTCGATAAAGTGGAAGAACACCGAACTCCCGGAACCTTAATCACCTCAAACACTTCTGGTATTCCAATTCATTTAATGACCAACGGTCGCTCAGACGATTTTAACAAGCATTTCTGCGGAACTCACTTCTTTAACCCGCCTCGCTATCTTCCACTTTTAGAAATCATTCCTACTAAGCATACGGCTCCTGAAGTAACTGAATTCCTTATGGATTACGGCCAGCGTTTTCTGGGTAAAGAAACTGTACTGTGTAAAGACACACCAGCATTTATTGCTAACCGAGTTGGAGTTTTCTCTATCATGGCGCTATTCCATATCGTTGATGAAATGGGACTTACCGTTGATGAAGTAGATAAACTAACAGGGCCTGTTATTGGTCGACCAAAATCGGCAACTTTTAGAACTTGTGATGTAGTTGGTTTAGACACATTGGTTCATGTTTCTAATGGACTTAAAGCAGCAGCTCCAAACGACGAAAAAAATGACACTTTCCAAATTCCATCATATGTATCTACCATGGTAGAAAACGGTTGGTTGGGCAGCAAATCGAAGCAGGGGTTCTACAAAAAGGTAAAAGATGAAAGTGGTAAATCTCAAATTCTATCATTAAATCTAAAGACATTAGACTACGAGCCCAAACAGCGTGTAAAATTTGCCACACTAGAAATGACCAAACCTATTGACGACCTCAAAAAAAGGTTACCCATGCTGTTGCAAGGAAAAGATAAAGCGGGTGAGTTTTACCGCAAAATGTTCTTCTCTATGCTAGAATATGCCTCGAACCGAATTCCAGAAATAGCTGACGAGCTATACAAAATTGACGATGCGGTTTGCTCTGGATTTGGATACAAATTGGGCCCATTTGCCACTTGGGATGTTCTTGGAGTAGAACAAACACTTAAGCAAATGAAAGCTGAAGGATACTCCCCTGCTAAGTGGGTGGAAGATATGATTGCCACAGGTTCGAGTAGTTTTTATTCTAGCGAAAATGGCGTTAAAACCTATTACGATATCTCTACCAAAAAGCAAGTTGTAATTCCAGGTGCAGACCAAATTCTAGACCTAAACGTAATTCGAGAAACCAATACGGTATGGAAAAACTCAGGCACAACCATTACCGACCTTGGCGATGGCATTCTTAACCTTGAATTCCACACCAAAATGAACACTATTGGCGGTGAAGTAATTGCAGGAATCAGCAAGGCAATAGACTTAGCCGAAGCAGATTACGAAGGACTGGTTATTTCAAATACTGGAGACAATTTCTCGGCAGGAGCCAACGTAGGAATGATATTTATGATGGCTGTTGAGCAAGAATACGACGAACTAGATTTTGCTATTCGTGCATTCCAAAACACCATGATGCGCATCCGATATTCGAGCATACCAGTAATTGTGGCGCCACACAATTTAGCCCTTGGTGGCGGGTGTGAAATGAGCATGCATGCCGATAAAGTTGTTGCGCATTCAGAATTATACATGGGGCTGGTTGAATTTGGTGTAGGTGTAATTCCAGGAGGTGGAGGCAGCAAAGAATTTGCATTACGATGCAGCGACACCTTTAACGACGGAGACATTAAAATAAATACCCTCAGAAATAAATTCTTAACCATAGGTCAGGCTAAAGTGGCTACATCAGCGCACGAAGCATTCGATTTAGGTTATTTACGTCCAGGAATCGACGAAGTGGTGGTAAGTAGAAAGCTTCAATTAACCAGAGCCAAAGAAGCTGCATTACAATTAGCCAAAAACGGATACACTCAACCCCAACAACGAACAGACATAACGGTTCTTGGCCAAGAAGGATTGGGAATAGTGTACGTAGGTGCTGATTCGATGAAATCTGGAAATTACATGTCGGAGCACGATCAATTAATTTCTGAAAAGTTAGGCTGGGTGCTATGCGGAGGAGATTTATCCGAAGAAACTAAAGTATCTGAACAGTACTTACTTGATATGGAGCGCAGAGCATTTTTAGAATTGTGCTCGGAGCGAAAGACTTTGGAAAGGTTGCAGAGTATTATTAAAACGGGGAAGGTTCTTCGAAATTGAAAATTTCTAAAATTTTGAATGTTGAGTTTTAAATTTTGAATTGAAGCCCTTAGTAAGACAACGATTAAAAAAACAAGAGAATGAAAAAGGAAAATGTAATACAAGAAAAGAGTTTTCAGTTTGCGCTGAAGATTATTGGACTGTACAAGATTCTCCAAACTCAAAAAGAGTTCATTATCTCTAAACAACTCCTTCGTTCCGCTACCAGTATAGGAGCAAATGTTCAAGAATCCAGTGCGACTTATTCAAGAAAAGACTTCATTCACAAATTGTCTATTTCCTCGAAGGAAGCCAGAGAAAAAAATATTGGCTGATGCTACTGAACGAAAGTGATTTAGTGGAAGTTAAATTAAAAGAATATTTAAACGATGTTGATGAACTCATTCGAATATTAACCGCGATTGTAAAATCTAGCCAAGGTTAATCGAATTCAAAATTGAGAATTCAAAATTTAAAATTGAATACCTCAGCATTAAAAATTATAATATGGAAGCGTATATCATAGCAGCAAAAAGAAGTGCCGTAGGCAAAGCCAACAAAGGTGGATTCAGATTTCTGAGACCTGATGATTTGGCGGCTCAAGTTATTAAAGGTTTGTTAGCCGAAGTTACTGAATTGGAGGTTGATCGTATTGATGACCTTATTGTTGGAAATGCAATGCCAGAGGCTGAACAAGGCTTAAACGTGGGTCGGTTGATTTCCTTAATGAGTTTCGACACGGATAAAGTTCCTGGGCAAACGGTTAATCGATACTGTAGTTCAGGGCTGGAAACCATTGCTATGGCGACAGCAAAAATTAGAGCAGGAATGGCAGACTGCATCATTGCGGGTGGAGCCGAAAGCATGAGTCTTATACCAATGGGTGGCTGGCGAGTTGTTCCGAACCATAAAGTAGGCAAGCAAAACCCAGGTTGGTATTGGGGAATGGGCCTCACCGCAGAAGAAGTTGCTCAACGCTACAAAATTTCTAGAGAAGAGCAAGACGAATTTGCCTTCCATTCGCACCGCAAAGCAGCGGAAGCAATTAAAAACGGAAACTTCAAAAACGGCATCGTAACTATTGAAGTAGAGGAAGTGTATTTGAAAGATGGAAAGCGTGAAACCAGAAAATATATCGTTGATACCGATGAAGGTGTTCGACCAGATACAAAAACAGAAGTTTTAGCCAAACTACGCCCCGTGTTTAATGCCAAAGGTTCGGTTACAGCGGGCAACTCTTCTCAAACTAGTGATGGGGCAGCATTTGCCATTGTAATGAGTGAAAAAATGGTGAAAGAGTTAGGGTTAAAACCAATTGCTAGGTTGGCATCGTATGCACCCGTTGGAGTTGAACCGAAAATTATGGGCATGGGTCCAGTAAAAGCAGTTCCAAAAGCATTGAAGCAAGCAGGGCTCACCCTAAACGATATTGAACAAATTGAATTGAACGAGGCATTTGCTTCTCAGAGTGTGGCTGTAATTCGCGAATTGGGCTTAAATCCAGATATCGTAAATGTAAACGGAGGAGCCATTGCATTGGGTCACCCACTGGGTTGTACAGGAACTAAGTTATCGGTTCAGTTATTTGATGAAATGAAAAAAAGAAACCAGAAGTACGGCATGGTAACTATGTGTGTAGGTACAGGTCAAGGTGCGGCTGGGGTTTATGAAATATTTTAATGTACTACGTATAAACGTATTACGTATCACGTTCTTGGCGCCTCCAAACGTTATACATAATACGTAATACGTTCAAAAGTGAATATTATGAGCGCAATAAAAAGTGGAGAATTCTTAATTAAAGAAACAGAAGCAAAAGATGTTTTTATTCCAGAGGAGTGGGATGATGAGCAAAAAATGATTGGTCAAACCTGTGAAGATTTTCTGGAGCAGGAGGTATTTCCGCATCTAGAACGTATCGATTCTATGGAGGAAGGCTTAATGCCAGAACTTATAGAAAAAGCGGGCGAATTAGGGATGCTTGGTATTTCCATACCAGAAGAATACGGTGGCTTCGGAAAAGATTTTGTTACCGGAATGTTGGTGACAGAGAAAACAGGCGCTGGTTACTCCTTTGCAGTTGCATTTTCAGCACATTCTGGCATTGGCACGCTACCTATTCTTTATTATGGCAACAAGGAACAAAAGCAGAAGTACATCCCTAAACTGGGTACTGGCGAATGGAAAGGCTCGTATTGCTTAACTGAACCTGGTTCTGGCTCTGACGCTAACTCAGGTAAAACAAAAGCGACCTTAACGGAAGATGGTAAACACTACCTCATCAATGGACAAAAAATGTGGATAACCAACGGCGGATTTGCTGACGTTTATACCGTATTTGCCAAAATAGACGACGACGAAAACCTATCGGCATTTATTGTTGAGCGCGGATACGAAGGTATTTCGTTTGGAGCCGAAGAAAAGAAAATGGGCATTAAAGGATCATCAACAGTTCAAGTATTTTTTAACGATTGCAAAGTGCCAGTAGAAAACTTGCTATACGAACGTGGTAAAGGCTTTAAAATAGCCCTAAACATTCTGAATATTGGTAGAATTAAATTGGCAGGAGCTTGTTTGGGCGGCAGTAAAAAAACAATTGATGTAGCTGTAAACTATGCTAACGAGCGGAATCAGTTCGGGCGACCTATTTCTAAATACGGGGCAATACGCCACAAATTAGCAGAACAAGCTATACTGACTTATGCGCTTGAGTCGGCTCTTTATCGTTGTACGAGAGACATGGGTAACGCCATTAGAGAATTGGAAGCCAACGGAATAGATCACGCAGAGGCTTTATTAAAAGGAGTTGAACAATTTGCTGCTGAAGCAGCTATGCTAAAAGTATTGGGCTCAGAAGTTACTGATTATGTGGTAGATGAGGGTGTTCAGATTTATGGAGGTATGGGCTTTTCTGCCGAAGCTCCGATGGATAGAGCCTACAGAGATGCACGAATCAACCGAATTTTTGAAGGAACCAACGAAATTAACCGCATGCTAACGGTAGATATGCTGCTCAAAAAAGCCATGAAAGGTGAGTTAGATTTAATGGGTCCAGCCATGAAAGTTGCCGACGAGTTGATGTCTATTCCAGATTTTTCGGAACCAGGCGATGCCTTGTTTGAACGCGAAAAAGGCTACATCAAAAACTTCAAAAAATCGGTGCTTATGGTGGCAGGTTCTGCTGCTCAGAAACTAATGATGACCCTTGCTAAAGAGCAAGAAATTTTGATGAACATTGCCGATATGGCCATATGGACTTATGCCGCAGAAAGTGTGTTGCTAAGAGTTGAAAAACTAGCCAGTTTAAAAGGCGAGGAAAATGTGCAAGAGCAAATTGCTATGGTAAAAACGTATATCTACGACGTTGCCGATAAAATCAACAAAGCAGGTAAAGACGCACTCAATTCATTTGCTGAAGGCGATGAACTGCGCATGCAACTTATGGGTATTAAACGATTTACCAAGGTGCAACCGTTTAACGCTAAAAATGCACGTCAAGCAATTGCTACCAAAATGATTGACGGCAATAAGTATTGCTATTAGGTTCTTTATAGTTGGAATAGAAAAGCCGCAAATGCGGCTTTTTTGTTCCAGCCTTTTTGACATTATTCCCGTGTAGACGGGAATCTCTCTCTATTAAAAGTACTGGTTTAAACAGATAATATAGTTCGCAACCCAATTCCAACTACTTTCCTTATCTTAGAGGAAATTAAAAACAACAAACATTGCCTTATCTCCCATTTTTGGGTGCTTATGGTAACGTTTTGTTACCATATAAACGAGTTTGGTGGCGCCGAAATAAACGACGTGCTCAATCTATTTGAAACGATAAAAGAAATTCCAAAAGCGAATAATGAAAATATAAGGATGCTCGGTTGGTCGCGTGGAGGT